>NZ_RZSF01000189.1:0-12868 GCF_004023325.1 Mesorhizobium sp. M1A.F.Ca.ET.072.01.1.1
CACCCTCGGTGCCCAGTCGACCGAGCCGGAGGACGATGACGAGGATGCCATCAAGCCATTGCCCGATCGGTTGATCATGGAGCTGACCGCCGAGCGCACCTTGGCGCTGCGGGATAAACTCGCGAATGAGCCGGCGACGGCGTTCCTTACCGTGCTTCACAAGCTCGTCCGGGACGCGTTCTTCCGCCACAGCTCGCAAGGCGTCGCGATGGAAGTCTCGGTACGCAACACTGTCTTTTCGGCGCAGTCTGCCGATCTTCGCGATACGCCCTATGCGCGGTCAATCGAAGCCCGCCACAAGGCCTGGGAGGCACGTCTTGCGGGTGATGTCGCCAACCTTTGGGACGTGCTCACAGGTCTCACCGACACTGAACGCGCTGAACTGTTCGCCCATTGCGCATCCTTCGGCGTGAATGCCCTTTATGAACGGGCCGATCGCTATGGCAATGGCGCCATCTCCGCGCACGGCGTCCAGCAGCGCCTTGCGGAAGCCGACCATCTTGCCCGCGTGCTCGGATTGGACATGGCACAGGCTGGTTGGCGGCCAACAGTTGGCAATTATCTCGGTCGCGTCACCAAAGCCCGTATCCTTGAGGCCGTCCGGGAAGGCGAGGGGGAGCGCGCGGCCCAGCTGATCGATCACCTGAAGAAAGGCGACATGGCCAAGGAAGCGGAACGACTGCTTGCGGACAGCGGGTGGCTTCCTGAACCACTGCGGCTTGCCGACATCGATGCGCAGGCAGCCGCCTCCGACTCGCACAATGAGGGCGAGCCGCTGCCCGAATTCCTCGCGGGCGACGAGGAAGATGAATTGGCCGA
Source organism: Mesorhizobium sp. M1A.F.Ca.ET.072.01.1.1 (assembly GCF_004023325.1). Lineage (NCBI taxonomy): Bacteria > Pseudomonadati > Pseudomonadota > Alphaproteobacteria > Hyphomicrobiales > Phyllobacteriaceae > Mesorhizobium > Mesorhizobium sp. M1A.F.Ca.ET.072.01.1.1. The sequence continues at coordinate 820 of NZ_RZSF01000189.1, forward strand.
CGCCCAAGAGGAACAGCAGCTCGACGCCGCCGAATAGGTATCCCTCCACGCAGGTCCTGGCCGTCCGGCGCTCGCAAGAGCGCCGGACATTTCTGTGTTGGATGAACCCAGAGTGAAAGTTCGGCCGAGCCGGGTTGAGCCCGTGCGGTCAGAGAGAGCTGGCGGGCTTTCCCACTGTCGCTCTCCGAGGTCTTCCCGATGAACGTTTTGCTTCCTACCGCCACCGCCAATCCCGTCTTATCTGCGTCGACACCTCGCAACCCAGCTGCTGCCATCCATGCCACGGCCTTGCGGCTTGTTCCCCATCTTGAACGCGGCCAACGTATCGAGGCAGCGGTATTGCGCAGCGCGATGGAGGCGTCATTTGGCGCGTCCGACGCCAACGGCGCCTGGGACTGGAAGATGGCCTACGATGCCTGTGAGGCGGCGACTGTACTATTCCTGCGCAAATACGGAAAACCACTTTTCCGCAAAGCCGCTTCCCCGGCCGCACGGCTCTCTGCATTGGCCAAGATCGCCGGGTTGCTTCCGACCCATACACGCCGATCCGAGGAGGCCCAGGCGTTCCAGCAGTTCTCGACGCCGATTCCGCTGGCGTTGGCCAGCATGACCGCGGCGTCGCTCACGCCAGCCGACCGGGTTCTGGAGCCCTCCGCGGGAACCGGATTGCTTGCGGTTCTCGCCGAGGCCGCCGGTTCCGGTCTCATCCTAAACGAGCTCGCCGAAACCCGCGCCGAACTGCTCGCGTTCCTCTTTCCGGCGATCTCCGTCACGCGCTTCGACGCTGCCCAGATCGAGGATCATCTCAATTGCGCTGCCGTTCCCAGCGTGGTCATCATGAATCCGCCATTCTCGGTCATGGCGAACGTCTCCCGACGCATGAGAGACGCCGTCTATCGCCACATCGCCTCGGCACTGGCGCGACTTGCCCCGGGCGGCCGGCTGGTCGCGATCACCGGGGCGAACTTCTCGCCCGAGCTGCCTGTCTGGCGCGACTGCTTCGTCCGGCTGCAAGAGCGCGGCCGCGTCGTATTCACCTCGGCCATCGCGGGCGCGGTCTATGCCAAGCACGGAACAACCATCGAGACGCGCCTGACCGTCATCGACAAGGCGCCGGCCGAGGATGCGGCTCGCTTCCCCGAATCCGCCGGTGTTGCGCCCGACGTGGCGACGCTGCTCCACTGGATCGGGCGGGACATCCCGCCACGCATGGCTGTCAGGCTGCAGCACGTCGCATCAGACGCCGCGCCTCGCAGCGTTCGCGGCTATCTCGCCCGAGCCGCAGCCGCCTCGCCCGCGCGGCGCACGGCCGAGATCGAAGGCGTGCCGCTCGACCATGAGACCGTGGAGTGGACGCCGCCCTCGGGCGGCCGGCTATCGGACTCGATCTACGAAGCATATAGGCTTCAGTCGATTCGCATCCCGGGCGCGCAGCCGCATCCTACCAATCTGGTGCAGTCGGCCGCGATGGCATCGGTCGCGCCGCCGAAGCCGAGCTATCGCCCGACGCTTCCGGCCGCGATCATCACCGACGGCATGCTCTCCGACGCGCAGCTCGAGACGGTGATCTATGCCGGCGAGGCCCATAGCGAATATCTCGCTGGCGCCTGGACGGTGGACGAGACCGGGGATTTCGTCAGCGCTGCGGCAGACACCGCGGCGAGTGCCGTCCGATTCCGCCGGGGCTTCATGCTCGGCGACGGCACCGGCGCTGGCAAGGGTCGCCAGTCGGCCGGCATCATCCTCGACAACTGGCTCCAGGGCCGGCGCAAGGCGGTCTGGATCTCCAAATCCGACAAGCTGCTCGAGGATGCGCAGCGCGACTGGTCAGCGCTCGGCATGGAGCGCCTGCTGGTCACACCGCTCTCGCGCTTCGCGCAAGGGACGTCGATCCGGTTGGACGAAGGGGTCCTTTTCACCACCTACGCTACTCTACGGTCTGACGACCGCGGGGAGAAGCTTTCGCGTGTCAAGCAGATCGTCGAATGGTTGGGGTCCGATTTCGACGGAGTGATCATTTTCGACGAGTCCCACGCGATGCAGAACGCCGGCGGCGGCAAGGGAGAACGGGGCGACGTAGCCCCGTCGCAGCAAGGCCGTGCGGGGCTCCGTCTCCAGCATGCCCTGCCGAGTGCTCGCGTGGTCTATGTCTCGGCGACCGGCGCGACCACCGTCCATAATCTCGCCTACGCCCAGCGGCTCGGTCTGTGGGGCGGCGAGGATTTCCCGTTCGCCAACCGCGCCGAATTCATCGAGGCGGTCGAGAATGGCGGCGTCGCGGCCATGGAGGTGCTCGCCCGCGACCTGCGCGCGCTCGGCCTCTACACCGCGCGGTCGCTCTCCTTTGACGGCGTCGCATACGAGCTGGTCGAGCATAAGCTCACAGCCGAGCAGACCCGGATCTACGATGCCTATGCCGGCGCTTTTGCGATCATCCACAATCATCTCGACGCGGCGATGCAGGCCGCTAACATCACCGGAGAGAGCGGCACGCTGAACCGGCAGGCGAAGTCGGCCGCACGCTCGGCCTTCGAGAGCGCCAAGCAGCGCTTCTTCGGCCATCTGCTGACCAGCATGAAGACACCAACGCTGGTGCGCTCGATCGAGCGGGACCTGGCGGACGGCCATTCCGCCGTCATTCAGATCGTCTCGACCGGCGAAGCCCTGATGGAGCGCCGCCTGGCCGAGATCCCGACCGAGGAATGGAACGACATCCGCGTCGACATCACACCGCGCGAGTATGTCCTCGACTATCTCGCCCATTCCTTCCCGGTTCAGCTCTACGAGCCGTTCTCGGACAGCGAGGGCAATCTGTCGTCGCGACCCGTCTACCGCGATGGCCAGCCCGTCGAGAGCCGGGAAGCCGTCGCGCGTCGCGACGAGCTGATCGAACGGCTTGCATCACTGCCGCCGGTCCCCGGCGCCCTCGACCAGATTGTCCAGCGCTTCGGCACCGATGTCGTCGCCGAGGTCACGGGGCGCTCGCGTCGCGTGGTGCGCAAGGGCGAGCGGCTTGTGGTGGAGAACCGGGCCGCTTCCGCCAATCTCGCCGAAGCCGCCGCCTTCATGGATGACGACAAGCGCGTCCTCGTCTTCTCGGACGCCGGCGGCACCGGCCGCAGCTATCACGCCGACCTTGCCGCCAGGAATCAGCGCCTGCGCATCCACTACCTACTGGAGCCGGGCTGGAAGGCCGATGCCGCGATCCAGGGTCTTGGTCGCACCAATCGGACCAACCAGGCGCAGCCGCCGCTTTTCCGGCCGATCGCGACCGACGTGAAGGCCGAGAAGCGGTTTCTCTCGACGATCGCGCGTCGGCTCGACACGCTGGGCGCCATCACGCGAGGCCAGCGCCAGACCGGCGGCCAAGGCCTGTTCCGGCCCGAGGACAACCTGGAATCGCACTATGCGCGTGATGCTCTGCGCCAGCTCTACTTGCTGCTCGTCCGCGGCAAGGTCGACGGATGCTCGCTCGAACGCTTCGAGTCCGCAACCGGCCTGAAGCTGATGGATGACAATGGCATCAAGGACGAGCTGCCGCCGATCACCACCTTCCTCAATCGTCTGCTGGCGCTGACCATCGACTTGCAGGGCGTGTTGTTCACGGCGTTCGAGCAGCTTCTCGCCGCCAAGATCGAGGGCGCCATCAGAAGCGGCGTCTATGACGTCGGGCTCGAAACACTGCAGGCCGAGAGCTTCGTCGTCACCGACAGCCAGGTGATCCACACGCATCCGGGCACCGGCGCGGAGACGCGGCTGCTCACCATCACGCGCCGCGAGCGCAATCGTCCGATGACGGTCGCGGACGCGCTGGCCTACCTTGCCGATCGGCGCGCGTGCCTGCTGGTCAACGGCCGCTCCGGCCGCGCTGCCGTCCAGGTGCCGGCGCCGTCGATGATGCTCGATGACGGCGAGATCGAGCGCCGCATCTGCCTGATCCGGCCGATGGAGCAGCACTACGCACCGCTGCGCATCATGGAGGAGAGCCATTGGGAGGAAGCCGATCGCGACCGTTTCGCCGCCGCCTGGGAGGCCGAGCTGGCCGGCGTCCCAGAATACTCCGACAGCACGATCCATGTGGTGGCGGGCTTGCTCCTTCCAATCTGGAAGCGCTTGCCCGAGGAATCGACGCGCGTCTATCGCCTGCAGACAGACGCCGGCGAGCGCATCATCGGTCGCCGTGTCTCGCCGGCCTGGGCCGCCAATGCAGCATCGTCCGGCATGAGCAAGCTGGCGCCTGCAGATGCCTTCACTGCTTTGATGGACGGCAAGACGGTACTCGATCTCGCCGAGGGTCTGCAACTCCGGCGCGCCCGCGTCATGAGCGTCTATCGGCTGGAGCTGACCGGCTTCACCGAGGCGATGCGCGACCGGCTGCGGGCCTACGGTCTCTTCAGCGAGATCATCTCATGGAAGCTCCGCTTCTTCGTCCCGGTCGACGCTAGCGGCCCGACCGTGCTCGCCAAACTGCTCGACAGCTATCCGGTCGCGCGCATCTCCGATCGGGAGGCTGCGTGATGGGCCGTCAGGACGCATCCGACCTCGCGCATCGTCTCGGCCAGCAGGCCGAGGCGGTGTGCCGTCATTATCTCTCAAGGGGCCGCCGCGAAGGCCGCTACTGGCTGGTGGGCGATGTGCGCAACACGCCCGGCCGCTCCATGTACGTACGCCTGAAGGACTCGCCGAAAGGCCCGGCCGGAAAATGGACCGACGCCGCAACCGGTGAGCATGGCGATCTCCTCGACGTGATCCGGGAGAGCTGTGGTCTCATCGACTTCAAGGACGTCGCCGACGAAGCGCGGAGGTTCCTCTCCATGCCGCCCGCAGAGCCGGAGGCGCACGCATCCAGGCAGCAAGCGCCTGCACCGCACGGATCGCCAGAGGCGGCCCAACGCCTCATCCGCATGTCGCAGCCGATCATCGGCACGATCGTGCAAGCGTATCTCCGCGAACGTGCAATTACGGATTTGCGCGAAACCGGAAGCCTGCATTTCCACCCGCGCTGCTACTATCGCCCGGACGAGCATTCGCCGACCGAGACCTGGCCGGCGATGATCGCGGCCATCACCGATCTCGGCGGCAGGATCACCGGAGCGCATCGCACCTGGCTCGACCCGCGGCGCCGGGACAAGGCGCCTCTCGACACACCGCGCCGGGCGATGGGCGATCTTCTCGGCAATGCGGTCCGCTTTGGCATCGGCGGCGAAGTGATCGCGGCCGGCGAAGGCATCGAGACCGTGCTGTCCGCACGACAGGTCTTGCCCGACATGCCGATGATGGCAGCGCTCTCGGCAGCGCATCTCGCTGCCATCCTGTTCCCGGACACACTGCGCCGGCTCTACATCCTGCGCGACGACGATCCTGCCGGTGACGGCGCCCGCGATACCTTGGTCGAACGGGCGAATGCGGTCGGCATCGAGGCGATCGTCATCTCTCCCCAGCTCGGAGACTTCAACGAGGATCTCCGCACCTTCGGCGTTGATACGCTCCGCACCCAGACGCGGATGCAGATCGGTGCGCAGGACGTCGCACGCTTCATGACGCTGACGGCCTGACCGGCACGAGGGCACGTTGGGCGGTGCTGCCGTGCCCCTCCGGATGCGTCATTCCGTCGGAGAGGACCGCGCCTCGGCCTTCGATAGGGCGATCGACCCACAAGCCGGCCAGCCCGGCAATGACGGCGCCCGACTATTTTCCGGCGGCCCAAGTCCACCCCACGCGGGCAGGCCGCGTGGGGACCCCGGCTCGAGCCTTTCCATCGCGAGACAAAATAGTCGGCCTTAGCCATCGAGCCCTGCGCTGCGCTCCGGGTGCCGGGCCGTCCGGCCCGTGGGCTTCGTCGCCATGAAGGCCGCGACGGTCGCGGTCCAACCGACGGAGCATCCCATGAGCGAGCACGACGACTTCGAACCGCATCACGAATCCTCACCGACCGACCATGTCCTCAACGAACTGCAGCTTCATGGCTATCGGCCCTTCGCCGACGAACCCGATCAGCGGCTCCTGCCGGACGGCAACGCGGTCGCGGGGGCCATCGCCGATATCTTCGACGCCTTGATCGTGACCCTGGAGGACACGCGCCTCGAACCTGACCTCGACGATCTGCTCTGGTCGACTGTCAACGTCTTTCACCGAGCCGCCGCGCGGATCGGGCACGAGCTGGACGACAACGAGCAGGCCCAGAAGCGCTCCCAGCGTGAACAGGACGGCAGTGAGGTGAAGTCGGTTGAGCTTGAACGACTCATTGCCGAGGGCAAGACACTGATCGAACGTCAGAACGCCTTCGAGCTGATGCGCGACCAAGCTGCCGAGCACTACGAGCGCCAGGTCGGCAAACCTTGGCTCCCGCGCAGCGGATCGAAGCTCAACCATCGCAATCTCACCTCAGCGCTGATCGACAGCCGCGACTTTCTCATGGCGAAGAGGCGCGCCGAGCAAGAGATCCTTCTGCCTCCGGGCCCCAAGATCGTCGTCACCGGCGGGCTCGACTACGACGATCACCGCTTCATTTGGGCGAAGCTCGACCAGGTGCATGAGAAGCATCCGGACATGGTTGCTGGTGCACGGCAGGTCGCCGAAAGGCGCCGAGAAGATCGCCTCGCTCTGGGCGAAGAACCGCAACGTGCCGCAGATTGGCTTCGCGCCCGACTGGACCAAGCACGGCCGGGCCGCACCGTTCAAGCGAAACGACGAGATTTTGGGGATCGTGCCGAAGGGCGTGATGCACTTTCCGGGCACGGGCATCCACGACAATCTCGCCGACAAGGCGAAGAAGCTCGGCATCCCGGTCTGGAAGTTCGGCGGCGCGTGAGCGCCGTCACACTTCAGCCTTCGCCGCTCCCGTAGCGAGAGGTGCCGATCAGTTTCCAAGTGTGTGCTGCGCCATCACGAACTTTGACTTCCAAACCGCACAAAGTCTGGACATCGGCCAAGCGCAGATTCACCCCGTTCGCTGGCTCAAGTCAGTCTGACGACCCACCGAATGATGATGCGTGAAGCAGCCGCACATCCGGCAGTGATACCAGCGGAGTTTCGCTTCTCCCCACAGACAGCTCTCAAACGTGCCGTCGGGAGCAGTGATGCTTACCGTCCGCGCGACGTAGTAGGCGAAGGGGGCTGCACCCTGATGCACATCGAGCAATGCATGCGGTAAGCGCGCGCGGACGACGCGGAAGCCTGATCGCAATGGCACTGCAGTGGGATGATACTTCAAGCATTACCCTCGTCGCACGTCATCCGGGAATGCGGCAGTCTTACACGTCATCGAAGCCTTTAGCCGCTTTGCTGCGAACGACTGACTACTCGAAGGGCGATCTGCATCTGGCTGTTCAGAGCGAGTGCGTGCCGATGGGTCGCATCTGGCACCGTCGCACGGCACCATGCCTCCGCTTCATTGCGCTGATCCTTGGTCAGACTGATCGCTTGTCGCCATCAACCCGTAAAGGGTCGGCTATGCGAGCATGCCGCCGCTGCGGCTGCGCCTGCGCGGTGATTGCAGCGTTCAGTCCGACACATCGGGCGCCTGTCAGCGGGGAATGGTCCTCCGCTCGAACCAGGAGCCGGATCGATGTCCCTCAATGACGCTCACGCCTTCGCCTTCAGCCTCGCCACCACCCTGATGGCCACCATCATCATCTTCCGGGCCGGCGACGGCACGCTGTCGGTTACCCTCGCCAGCGAATATGACGGCGACACCGCCGCCATCGTCCATGAAATCGATCCCTTCGCCCCCTGAACGGACGGCAGGGGCGCCGGGAGCGGAAATCGTCGGCGATTTCCGCTCCCGGCGCTCGCGCTCTTACGCTATACTTCAACCGAGCCGTGGTGGTGGAAAGCGCGACGTCAGACTTTGTCCTGACGGAGACTACCACGATGATCGTCGTCGCAATGCTTGCATCTCTCGTAGCGATCGGTCTGCTGCTGTTCACGCTGGCCGTCTTCGCGTGCCTGGGTTTGTCGGAGTGACCGCGGGTGCGTGGGCGTATGGCACGGGCGCCGGCATTTCCGGTGCCATTCTTGTCGGCGCGGTCGCGGCAGCCATAACGCTCGCGGCCGGGCATCTGCTCATCAGCCTCGTTCGGCTCATGTGGCTGAAGCTGATCGTGGCGACAGCCTTCGCGCGCCGGCGGCGATCGCCGGCTTCCATGCGACCCACGGCATCGTGAAGGCATCTCATGCTGTCCGACGCGTGGCAGATCATGTTCTCCGTCATCGGCGCGGTCGCAGTCGGCATCACCGCCTCCGTACGGGCCGCTGGATTTGCGGCGGCACCAGCCCCGTCCCGCCGGGATCTTGCGCAGGCCTGATCTTCGTCATCGCCGTCAGCACGACCAGGGCAGCAATGGCGTGGTCGCCCCACGTCGTCTCGTGCCTTTACGATGGGCGTGTGCGGCGCGGATCGACGCTGGCCCGGAAAAGCGGTCTTCGCTGGAGCGCTGCAGGAGCAGAGCCTTGTATCGGCGGGGCACCGGATATCCGGCATGGCGATCGCCGTGGTGACGCTGGGAGGCGAGCATGCAGCAGCATCGGCCTGGGGGGAGAAGACGAAGCCGGCGAGACTACGCCGGCACCTTGCCGATGTCGAACGGGCGCCATCCTATCCGTTATCTGGCCGTGACGCGACCGCTCCAAACGGCCTCTTCAATGGCCTGATCTGGCCGAAGGCCGGCTGCGCCTCGATCGCCTGTGACGCAACAGCCGCGTCAAACTTTCTTCCCCTGCCGGACCCCACCCCACGCGACAGGCCGCGTGGGGACCCCGAGGCGCCGCCATTCCTCGCGAGACAAGAAAGCCCTCCTTGGCTGTCGGGCCCCTTCGGGGTGCGCCGTCGATCGCCTCCGGCCTGCCGATCGCCATCGAGGCCGCAATGGTGCGGGCTCGGACACCAAAACGGAGACATACAATGGCTACCATCGGCTCTTTCAAGAAGACCGGCTCGAACGAGTTCACCGGCGAGATCGTCACCCTTAGCGTCCAGGCCAAGAACGTGCGCATCGTCCCCGACCAGCGCGCCACGGGCGAGAACGCTCCCAGCCACCGGGTCCTGGTTGGCCGCGCCGAGATCGGCGCCGCCTGGACGAAGCGCTCAGGCGAAGGTCGCGACTATTTGGGCCTCAAGCTCGACGATCCGAGCTTCAACGCCCCGATCTACGCCAACCTCTTCGACGACGAAGAGGGAGAAGGCTTCTCGCTCATCTGGTCGCGGCCGAGTGCGCGGCGCGACTAAGAGCCCAAGAAGGCCCCGGCCGGAGCGCCGGGGCCTTCTCCCGCGAGCAACTGGCTGAGTTGCTTCCGCAAGAGGAAAGGCGATGCCGGGATCGCATCGCCTGATGCTATCGAGCGGGCCTCCACTCAGAAGGTTGCTTCTGTAAAATGCAACCTTCACTCTGTTGATGCGATGGCCAGCGATGATTGAGCCGTTTGACGAGGCCGCGCCGACGGCCGATGAACTTACCGAGTATGATCGCGAACACATCAAGCTCTATGCGCGCCTGCTGGACGCCGCCGATGACGGCGCGGACTGGCGCGAGGTGGTGGAAATACTCTTCGGCATTGATTTGACGAAAGAGCCGCAGCGCGCCCGGCGCATTCATGACAGCCATCTGGCGCGAGCGCGCTGGATGGCACGCGCCGGCTACCGCCATCTCCTTCGTAAAACCGGCAGGTAGCGCCACCGTCGCTACCGCTCGCAGATGATGCCGAAATGGCATCACCTGATGCCCAGTGACGGGCTTCCGTCACTCGCCGCGAGTCGAAATGTTTGAGACGGGGGCTGCGCTTTATTGCGAGGAGCTCTTCAGATGAGGCCGGATACGTCGCATTGGCGAGACCATGACAGCTACGACTATTTCGATGCTTTACCAATCGAAGGGCTCGCCTGGGAGTGCCTGCGGCGTCACGAGCCCTATCAACGGCACTATCAGGCGCTCCTGAGAACAAGCTCGCAAAAAGCGCCAATGCCGCCCGAGGAGCAGCGGATATGGGGGCTGCGATTTCCCGGCCAGGCCTGACTTATCCGCATTGGCGCAAGAGGTCCTCTGGTCGCCTGACGTCGATCCAGCGGTAGTTCCTCTTGTCCGCGTGCCGGATTTCCTTTCATCGGCAGCGCTTGCGCCGTTGACGGCTCTGGGTGAGGAACACGATAGTCCGGAAGGACGCCACACAATTCACAAAGCCGGTGCGGTGACCCAGCTTCTTCTCCTGCCTGGCAGCGACACGCACGGTCAGCTGGCGGTGTTGGTTCCGCTGGACGCGCAGACCCTAGGCCGGATCGAGGCGCTTACCCGCTTCTGGCGTTCCTGGCAGGGCCGCCCGGCACCGCCTGACACGCGAATGACCCAGAAGCAGCGACGCCGATTTCGCCTCATGATGCGGGCCGCCGACGGCCGTTCAAACGGCGCCAGCTATCGCGACATCGCAATCGCTCTCTACGGGCTTACCCGCATCGCCGCCGATCCCTGGAAAACCTCCGCGCTTCGCGACGCCGTGATCGGCCTGGTCGAGGGCGCCACGTCCCTGATCGCCGGCGGCTATCTGCAGATATTGCGCCATCGACGCCGGGCGTAGCCCTCCGGTTCAGCCACGGGGTGGGATTTTTGGCACCCCGCAACTTCCCCATCCCCTCCGCAGCCCATCCTCCGCCACCGTAGTCACCGTCCGCCGCTGGTCGTCAGCGGCCGCTCGAAACCCCACGGAGCTGCGATCCAATGCGACCCGATACCGCCGTGTTGCCGCCGCGCTTTCTGCGCACCAAGGAAGCTGCTGATTTCCTCAGCTTGTCCGCCCGGACTCTCGAAAAGCACCGTACTTACGGCACAGGCCCTGCTTACAAAAAGCTCGGCGGCCGCGTCGTCTATGCTGTCGACGATCTCCAAGCCTGGGCCGAGCGCGGCGCCGTCACCTCGACGTCAGATCCTCGCGGCTCGGTCTTGCCGGCCAAGCGACATACGCCCGCGCCAGCCGCGCAAGACAGGCGATACTCGCGCTGACTGTGCGCGGATGACGCGTGGCCACGCACGGCATCGCCGGTGTCCGGCGCGGCTTCGCCACCCCTCGATCCAGCGCCAGATACGCGCGAATCCCTCGCAAAACCAGGAGCATGTTTATGACGGGTATCGCCGCCACTAGCCTGCGCCGTGCGCTCCCAGACGGGCCCCAGCTCTCTGACAATCTCGTGTATGTCGAACTGATTTGGAGGGAAAAGAGACAGGAGAACTGGATACGGTTCGGCACGCATACCCAAGAGCAGATCGTCGATCGCCGCCGGCGCATCCTGTCCTACCGACCCGGCGCGGTCTTCGCCTTCGTGCGCTGGGCCGCAAACGACTTCGGAACGGTCATCTCGCGTATAGACATCGTGCAGGCCGTGGCGCCCGGCGAGGCATATCAGACGCTTCCCTTTGTGCGCCCAGGTGGCGAAATCCTGCTGAGGGTTGAGAGCTGGCCCAGGGTTGAACGCGTTCTGCAGGCGATCGACGCCATTGAGCGCCTCGGCATTGAAGCCGAGTCAGTATCGTCCGATCATTGGCGCAGCATCCACAACCGCATAACCGCCGGGCAGGCACCGCGCGCCTACACGCTCGACCAGCATCGCGCAGCCCTGCTGCGCAGGAGGGCGGGGCTGTGACGCGTGCCGCGATCATCCTGGCCGGTGCTGCCGCAAGCATGGCCATCGGCTTTCCGGCTTTCGTGCCGATGCCGGTCAGATTGGTCTGGAACGCGTCGGCCAGCGCGCCGCTCGGGCTCTACCGGATTGACAACGGCAAACCATCCGCGGTCGGCGATCTAGTCGCCGTGAACGCGCCCGAGCCGCTCGCCGCTTTCCTCGCTGGTCGCGGCTATCTGCCAAAGGGCGTGCCACTTCTGAAGCACATCCTTGCGGCGTCCGGGCAAAGCGTCTGCCGCTCGGGCCTCACCATAACCGTCGATGGCACCGTCGCTGGCATGGCGCTCCAGCGCGACCGAGCTGGCCGTGCCTTGCCGGTCTGGCAGGGCTGCCGACGCGTCGCGACCGGTGAAGTCTTTCTTATGAACCGGCGGGTGCGCGACA
>NZ_RZSF01000018.1:0-43232 GCF_004023325.1 Mesorhizobium sp. M1A.F.Ca.ET.072.01.1.1
GCTCAACCCGGCGCATTTCGCGCTGCATCTGGAGTTCTGAGCATGGCGGCCGACGCGATCGACCGGGCGATGGGCGCGCTGATCGGCGGCGCGCTTGGCGATGCGATGGGCATGCCGACACAGCTTCTGTCGCCCGCCCGCATCGCCGAGCTCTATGGCCATGTCGAGGGTTTCGTCGCGCCCGCCGTCGACCATCCGGTGTCGAAGGGGCTGCCGGCAGGTGCCATCACCGACGACACCGAGCAGGCCCTGCTGCTCGGCCGCATCCTGGTCAGCTCCGGCAATCGCTTCGACCATGCGCGATGGGTCAACGCGCTGCTCGACTGGGAGCGCGACGTCAAGGCGCGTGGCAGTTACGACCTGCTTGGACCGTCGACCAAGCGGGCCATCGACGCCATCAATAACGGCGTGCCGGCGGAAGAAGCGGGGCGAGGCGGCGACACCAACGGCGCCGCGATGCGGATTGCGCCGGTCGGCATTATGATCCGCCCGGAGCCGCTCGATGCCCTGGTTGCGAAAGTCGCGGAAACCTGCCGGGCTACGCACAATACGTCGATTGCGATTGCCTCCGCTGCCGCGGTTGCTGCCGCGGTCAGTCTCGGTGTTTCGGGCGCCGACTGGCGCGCTGCTTCCGGCCATGCCGTCGCGGCGGCAAAGCTTGGTGCCGCGCTCGGTCACTGGGTCACCGGCGGCGACATCGCCGAACGCGTCCTCTGGGCGAAGGAACTTGTGCGCGGGAAGGGCGACAAAGAGGCGATCCGGTTGATCGTTGACCTGATCGGCACGGGGGTCGCCAGCCAGGAGTCGATTCCTGCAGCATTCGCCGTGCTGGAGGTTGCCAACGGGGATGCGTGGCGAGCGGCAGTGATCAGCGCCAATCTCGGTGGCGACACCGATACTATAGGCGCCATCGCCGCCGGCATGGCGGGCGCCTGTTCGGGCCTGTCGGGCCTGCCGCAAGATCAAATCGCGGGACTGAAGGGCATCGATCTCGCGGAGGTCAAGGCGTTGGCCAATGATCTTGTTGCGGCGCGCATGCCGAAGGCCCGTGGCGGCAAGGAGGACGCCGCATGAGCGGGCGCCTCGTTCATGTCGGCAGCGCGGTGGTCGACTATGTCTATCGCATCGACGCTCTTCCGGCGGCGGGCAGCGAAAAGACCGCGACGAGCTATTCGCGCGTCGCCGGCGGCGGCTTCAACATGATGGTCGCGGCAAGCCGCACCGGCATGAAGGTGGTGTTCGGCGGACAGCTTGGCATCGGGGCAGACGGCGACTTCCTGCGCGCGGCTTTCGCCGCTGAAGGCATCGAGACGCTGACGCCGCCGTCAGCCTTGATGGACAGCGGCAATTGCGTCGCCATGATCAGCAGCGATGCGGAACGTACCTTCGTCTCATGGCCGGGCGCAGAGAGCGTGCTGACACCGGACATGATGGCGCCCGTCCAAGTCATTCCGGGCGATTGGGTTTTCACCTCCGGCTATACGTTGAGCTACCCTGGCAGCCGCGAAGCGCTCGTCGACTGGATCGAGGCGCTGCCGGAGGAAGTTCCCGTGGTCTTCGATCCGACGCCTGTGATCGCGGAGATTCCGCGCCCGATCCTGGAAAGGGTGCTTGCCCGCACCGACTGGCTGAGCTGCAACGCCGACGAAGCCGCCGCAATAGCCGGCCGTGGCGACGCGCAGACCGTCGCGATCCGGCTTCTGGCCGAACACTGCCCGAAAGCCGCGGGCGTCGTGATCCGCGCCGGCGCGCATGGCTGCCTTGTGCGGCTGGCAGAAGGCGGCACGCACGCGATCCCCGGCTTCGCGGTCAGCGCCGTCGACACCAATGGTGCCGGCGATACGCATATCGGCGCCTTCGTCAGCGCATTGTCGCGCGGCCTGTCGCCCTGCGAAGCGGCGCGCTACGCGAACGCCGCGGCGGCCGTTTCCGTCACCCGTCATGGCGGCTCGTCCGCGCCGACCGACAGTGAGATCCAGGAATTCCTAAGTCATCGCGATCAAGGAACGATAGCGCATGGCCGGGAGGACGCGACTGTAACTTAACAAGCCCATCAACCGGGCCAACAATGAGAGGAAAAAACATGCGCATGCCCAGACTCACCGCTTTTCTGACGGCGACCGCCGTCTTCGTCTCAGCATTCACGTTTGCCGCCCAGGCCGCCGAAGAAGTGCATGTGCTCAACTGGAAGGGCTACGGCGCCGACGAGCCATGGGCGGTCGCCAACTTCGAGAAGGCGACCGGCTACAAGGTCGTCAATGATTTCTTCAACTCCGAACAGGAGATGCTGACCAAGCTGAGGACCAATCCCGGCCTCTACGACGTCGTCATGATCAATGCCGCCTTCAACGATCAGGCGATGGCCGGCAAGCTGATCCAGCCGATCGATACGTCGAAGCTCTCCAACTATGCCGATATCGCCAAGGACAAGGCCGGCTCGCCGATGCTGAACCATGACGGCAAGGTCTATGGCGTGCCGTGGGTATGGGGCCTGACCGCTCTAGCCATCAACGAGAAGTCGTTCGACAAGCCGCCGACGAGCATCGCCGAGATGTGGGATCCGGCCCATAAGGGCCGCGTCATCATCCGCGACGACGCCGTCGAGGCTGTGCAGTTCGGCGCCATCGCATCGGGGCAGAACATCAACGACATCAAGGATATGGGCGCGGTCAAGGCGAAGCTCACCTCGCTGATGCCGCAGATCAAGACCTTCTGGAGTTCGGAGAACGACTGGAACCAGATGGTTGCCTCCAACCAGATCGATATCGGCACCTACTGGAGCGGCTCCGCCGACCGCGCCAAGACGCATTTCAAGCTGCCGGTCTCGCTGGTCATCCCGCAGGAAGGCGCCGTCGCCTGGCTGGACGCCTTCTCCATCCCGGCCGGTTCCAAGAATGTCGCCGGCGCCGAGGCCTTCATAAACTACATGATCGACCCGAAATTCTATGTCGAATGGGTCACCAAGGTCGGCGCGCCGGTTTCGGCCAACACCAAGGCGGTCGAGGCGCTGCCCGAGGACGCATTCAACCGAAAGGTCATGGGCAGCCCAGAGGTCGCCAAACGTATCCAGTTCCAGGCGCCGGTCACGGATGAGCAGCGCGAGAAATACCTGGCACTTTGGCAGGAGCTGAAGGTCAACGTGAAATAGTTGGCGTCTTACGGGGAGGAGAGGCATCATGGCAGAGCAGCTCGCGACCGGTTCGCGCCGCGGACTGCGGCCAGCCCTGCCGCTTCTGCTTCCCGCTTATCTGTGGTTGACGGTGGCGATCTTTCTGCCGCTGTCGGCCATGGTGTTCTTCTCCTTCATGACCGATCTGCCGCTGGCCGGGAAAGAGTGGTGGTTCACGCTTGGCAACTACGCCGCCTTCTTCTCGCAAAGCCTTTATCTGACACTTCTTCTGGCTTCGCTGCGGCTCGGCCTCGAGGTCACGCTTTGGTGCGTCGTCATCGGATATCCGGCGGCTTACGTGCTGGCGAAGGTTCTTAAAGGCCGCAGCCGCGAGGCGATCTTTCTGCTGGTCATCCTGCCTTTCTGGTCGAACGGGCTGGTGCGAATCTTCTCCTGGGCCATGGTGCTGCGTGAGGGCGGCATTCTCGACACCACGCTCAATGCCGTCTTGCCGTTCAAGATCAATATCGATCTCATGTATTCCTACCCGGCGGTCATCATCGGTCTGGTGCACTCCTACGTGCCCTATATGGTGCTGACCTGTTACCTCACGCTGCAGGCGATCGACGACTCGCTGATCGAGGCGGGCCGCTCGCTCGGGGCTTCGCGGCTGCAGGTGCTCAAGCGGGTGATCATCCCGCTGTCGATGCCCGGCCTGATCGCGGGTGCGGCGCTGATCTTCGTGCCGGTCGTGGGTTCTTTCATGGAGCCGCGCATCCTCGGCGGCCGCACCGGCACTTTCTACGGCACCGTCATAGAGGACCAGTTTGTTGCCGTCTTCAACTGGCCGCTGGGCGCGGCGCTCTCCTTCATCCTGCTTGCCGTAGTGCTGGTCATCCTGGCGCTCGCGGCACCGGTCTTGCGGAGGGCCGGCTGATGGCGACGACGCGCATTCTGGAGTGGGTCGGGCGCTTTTACATCTTCCTGTTGCTCGGCTTCCTTTATGTGCCGATCATCATCATGGCGCTGATGTCGTTCAACGCCTCGCCTTTTTACCAGCTGCCGTTCGAGTGGACGACGGACTGGTATGCTTCGCTCTGGCAAAACGACCAGCTGATCGCGGCGACCTGGAACAGCATCGAGATCGCGATCATCACCACCGTCATCTCGACGGTGCTCGGGTCAGCCGCCTCGCTGGCGCTCTACCGCTACGAGTTCCGCGGCAAGAAATTCCTGCAGGCGCTGCTCTTCCCGCCGATCGCCATTCCGTGGCTGATCACCGGCACCGCGATGCTGATCTTCTTCTTCGGCATCGGCATCGGTCGCGGGCTCATCGCCATCCTGCTCGGCCATGTCGCGCTGGCGCTGCCCTACGTCATCGTGGTCGTGTCCGCCCGCCTGCAAACCTTCGCGCCGGAGCTGGAAGAAGCGGCGCGTTCGCTCGGCGCCAATCAGTGGCAGGTTACCGTGCGCGTAACTTTGCCCTGGATCATGCCTGGCGTGATCGCCGGCGGGCTGTTCGCATTCGCTGTCTCCTTCGACCAGTTCGTGGTCTCGTATTTCCTGTCGACGCCAGGCCAGACGACGCTGCCGGTCGAAATCTACGCCGCGATCCGCAAGGGATTCACGCCCGAGATCAACGCGGTGTCGACCATCATCATCGTGGTGTCGATGGCGCTCATGCTGCTGACGGCGCGCTTCTTCAAATTCGGCGGAGAGAAATAATGGCCGGCGTCCAGGTATCGAACGTCTCCCGCAGTTTCGGCGCGCACAAGGCGCTGGACCATGTCTCGATCGACTTTCCCGACGGTGGCTTCTATGCGCTGCTCGGGCCTTCGGGCAGCGGCAAGACCACGCTGCTCAGGCAGATCGCCGGCTTCGACTTTCCGGATACCGGACGCATCGCCATCGGCGGCGAAAGCGTCGAGCGCGTGCCGGTAGAAAAGCGCCGCATCGGCATGGTGTTCCAGAACTATGCGCTGTTTCCCAATATGAGCGTCGCCGACAATGTCGCTTTCGGCCTTTCGGTGCGCGGCGAGCCGAAGGCGACCATCGCAACGGAAGTGCAGCGGGCGCTGGATCTTGTGCAGCTCGGCAAGCTCGGCGGCCGCCGGCCGCACCAGCTCTCGGGCGGCCAGCGGCAGCGTGTGGCGCTGGCGCGCGCCATCGTCACCAAGCCGCGCGTGCTTTTGCTCGACGAGCCGCTCGGCGCGCTTGACAAGGCGCTGCGCGTCGACATGCAGATCGAGCTGAAGCGCATCCAGCGCGAGATCGGCATCACCACCATCTTCGTCACCCACGACCAGGAAGAGGCGCTGACGATGAGCGACCACATCGGCATATTGCGCGACGGCCGACTGGTGCAGGAGGGGCCGCCCGAGGAGATCTACGACAGGCCGCAAAGCGAGTTCGCCGCGACCTTCCTCGGCGACGCCAACATCTTTCGCGGCGATGCGACCGGCAACGGCATCAGGCTGCCCGACGGTACAGCAATCGCCGCTGCGTCGGGTGCGTCTCTCTCGGCCGGCGCCAAGGCGAGCTGCGCCGTGCGGCCCGAGCGCATCCAGATTTCAACCGGCTCTGCAACGTCCGAGGCGGGATATGCCAACACGGTCAGGGGCCAGGTTTCAAAACGCATCTTCGCCGGCAACAACAGCATCTATTTCGTCGACCGCGATGGACAGACGCTGAAGGTCATTGTCCAGAACACCGGCGCCGAGCGGCTGGCCGAAGGCCAAGAAGTGATGCTCAGCTGGTCGCCGGAGAGCACGGTGCTGATCGCCGCGTAAGCCGGATCCCCGGTCCCTGATGGGAAATGATGGCGCGGCCCTTGGCTGACCGCCTGATCCTGGCGTTAAATCCAGTCCTCGACGGGAGGAATGGATGGCGAGCATGGATTTCGAACCGGACGTGAAAGTCCGGGTCAAGGAGTATCGGATCGGCTGCATCGGCGCCGGCATGATCATGGCCGAGTGCCATCTCGCCGCCTACGCGCAAGCCGGCTTTCCGGTGGTGGCGATCGCCTCACGAACCAGGACGAATGCCGAAAAGGTCGCCGGCCGCTGGGGCATTCCGACCGTCTGCGATACGCCGGAGCGGCTGATCGAAGACAGCCGCGTCGAGATCGTCGACCTTGCCTTCCCGCCGGACCAGCAGCCCGCGCTGATCCGCCATGCACTGAAGCAGCCGCATATCAAGGCGATCCTGGCGCAGAAGCCGCTGGCGCTCTCGGTCGAGGATGCGGTGGAGCTGCGCGACGAGGCGGCGGCCTCCGGCAAGATCCTCTCGGTCAACCAGAACATGCGCTACGACCAGTCGATGCGCGTCTTGAAGCAGATCATCGATAGCGGCGCGCTGGGCGAGATCGTCTTCGCCGAGATCGACATGCATGCCATCCCGCACTGGCAGACCTTCCTCGCCGGATATGACCGGCTGACGCTCGCCAATATGAGTGTGCACCACCTCGACGTGCTGCGCTTCCTGTTCGGCGACCCTGACGAAATCACGACGCTGACGCGCAAAGATCCGCGCACCAAGTTCGAACATTCCGACGGCATCACCGTTTCGACGCTGCGCTTTCCCTCCGGCGTGCTCGCGGTGTCGCTGGAGGACGTCTGGTCCGGCCCGCGTCAGGAAGGCTATTCCGACGACCAGCACATCGACTGGCGCGTCGATGGCACCAAGGGTGTCGCCAAGGGTACGATCGGTTGGCCGAAGGGCGTCGCCTCGACGCTGACCTACGCCTCGACAGAGACGACCGGCGGCAAATGGGTCAGCCCGAGCTGGGAGACGATGTGGTTTCCGCATGCCTTCATCGGCGTCATGGAGCAGCTGCAATATGCGCTCAAGACCGGCACGCCGCCGGCGCTTTCCGTTGCCGACAACGTCAACACCATGGCGCTGGTGGAGGCCGGTTACCGGTCGATGGCGGAGGGTCGCACCATCAGGCTGTCCGAAATCCCTGTCGACCGGGCGACTAAGAAACAGGGCAATTGAATCGCTTATCGGGAGGACTTCACCTCATGATGCAGGCAGGTATCTTCACAGGCTATTTTCCGTATGAGCTCGAGGAGGTCGCCAGGCGCATCCGGGCGCTCGATTTCAACACCGTGCAGCTCGACCTGCATTTCAAGGATATCGACCTCTCGGCCGGACAGATCACCAGGGACAAGGCGAGGCGGGTGCGCGATACGTTCCGCGACCACAATCTGCCGGTTTGCTGCGTGTCCGGCTACACGAACATCATCCACCCGGACAGGGCCGAGCGCGAGCGGCGGCTTGCCTTCCTGAAGGAGGTCATCCGGAACGCACGCGATTTCGGCTCGCCTTACGTGATCTCGGAAACCGGCACCTACAACACCGAATCCGACTGGGTGCATCATCCGAAGAACAAGACCGAGGAGGGTTTTGAGGAGTGCCGCAAGGTGATCTCGGATCTTGCCCAGACCGCCTACGACCACGGCGCGGTGTTCCTGCTTGAAACCTACGTCAACAACGTTGTCGGCTCGGTCGAGGAGACGGTCAGGATGTTCGCTCAGGTCGACCATCCCGGCCTCGGCCTGTTGATGGACCCGACGAACTATTTCGAGGCGCACAACATCGACCGCATGGATCAGGTGCTGAACCAGGTGTTCGACACGCTGACGGACAAGATCAAAATCGCGCATGCCAAGGACGTGAAGCGTTCGGGCGGCGACAAGACGGAGAAGCATGCCGATATCGGGGACGCGGAGGCGCATGAGGGGCTGACCTTCCGCGGCGTCGGCGAGATCGAACTGCCGGCGCCGGGGCTCGGCGCGCTGAATTACGATCTCTATCTCAAGCGTCTCAGCGAAAAGCACCCGAACATCCCGGTGATCATCGAGCATCTCGACGAGGAGGACGTGCCGCGCGCCAAGAAATTCCTCGACGGGAAATTCCGCGCCAACGGGCTTTAATGACGATGACGACCACCGGGACGAAGCGCGACTACAGCCTTGTCGGCGAGAGCACGCGGCTTGCGATAGAGACCGGACTTGCATCGGCCGAGTGGTACCACACCGACGTGCCGCGCAAGGTGATGAAGGAGCTGATGCAGCGTTGCGACGGGCCGGCGATCCGCGATAGCGTCATCTGGATCTCGGCGATCCTGGGCTCAGCCGCCGGCATTATCTGGTTCTGGGGCACGTGGTGGGTCGTGCCATTCATGTTCGTCTATGGCGTGCTCTATGGCTCGTCGAGCGACTCGCGCTGGCACGAATGCGGGCACGGCACCGCGTTTCGCACGCGCTGGATGAACGATGTCGTTTATCACATCGCCTCGTTCATGCTGATGCGAAACCCGGTGCAGTGGCGCTGGAGCCATGCCCGTCACCACACCGACACGATCATTGTCGGCCGCGATGCCGAGATCGCCGTTATGCGGCCCCCGGACCTCATCAAGGCTGCGCTCGCCTTCACGGGCATTCTCGACTTCCGCTATTCGCTGCCCACGCTGGTGCGCCAGGCCTTCGGCAAGCTGTCGGACGACGAGAAGAGCTACATTCCGGAGATGGAGCAGCACAAGGCGGTGATCGCGGCGCGCTGGCACATCGCGGTATACGTCGCGACGATCGCTGTCGCGATCGCGCTTAGGTCATGGATACCGCTGGTGCTGATCGGCCTGCCGCGGCTCTACGGCACCTGGCACATGGTAACGACCGGCCTGCTGCAGCATATCGGGCTGGCCGACAACGTCACCGACCATCGGCTCAACACGCGCACGGTCCATATGAACCCGATCAGCCGGTTCATCTACTGGAACATGAACTACCATGTGGAGCACCACATGTTCCCGATGGTGCCCTACCACGCGCTGCCCAGGCTGCATGAGCTGGTCAAGCACGATTTGCCGGAGCCGAACCCGTCGATGTGGCATGCCTATCGCGAGGTCTGGCCGGTGCTGCTCAGGCAGCTGAAACACGAGGACTACTTCCTCAAGCGCGAATTGCCGCCGACGGCCAAGCCCTACCGCGGCGAATTCCACGATCTCGACGTAACGGCTGCGGCTGCCGAATAAGGTCGGTGCGCGCGGCAGTTGCGCGAACCCAATCAGGAGAACACAAGATGGCGGAGTGGGTCGAAGCGTGCGCGGTCGACGACGTGGATGAGGAGGACGTGATCCGCTTCGACCATGGCGGCCGCACCTTCGCGATCTACCGCTCGCCTGACGACGAGTTCTTCGCCACCGACGGTTTCTGCACGCATGAAAAGGCGCATCTGGCCGACGGGCTGGTGATGGACGACATCATCGAATGCCCGAAGCATAATGGCCGCTTCAACTATAAGACCGGCCAGGCCAAGGGCGCGCCGGTCTGCGTCAACCTCAAAACCTATCCAGTCAAGGTCGAGGCCGGCAAGGTGATGATCGATATCGGCTGAAGGCAAGCGGAGCGCATCGCGGCGTTCTCGGAAAATGTCGGCGACGTCAACAGCGGCGCCTATCCGGAAGACCGGCACATCGTGCATATGGATCCAGACGAGCTCAGGCGTTTCATGAAGAAAGTGGACGCAAGAGTCTGAACGGGCACTGCGATGGGTCTGCCTGGTTCGCCGCCAAGTGCGGCAGGTATTGGGCCGGCCTCGCGGCCCGAGCCGGTAAGCTTTCGTCGAGAGATCGGCGCCTATTTCCGTGCCTTGACCACGCCCATCAGGACCTCCGGATAGGTTGCGGCCATCATCCCCTGGTCGGCCTGCGCGGCAAAGATGGCGGTGCACCGTTCGGCGTTGAAGCGGAAACGGCGTCTGTATTTTTCCTTATTGAGAATAATCCCGGAGAGGCCGTCGAATTTGCGGAGCAATCGCTTGCGCAGACCTCTCGTCCAGAGCGGACGCTTGAACCGATCGAGCCAGGGCGTATCTTTCGCCAGGTTGCGATAGATCGCCATCGCGGCGAGTTCCACTCCTTCAGGGCTTGGCCACCACGGCTTTCCGAAGGTGAAATGACGCGCGAAGGCTCTACTGAAGGGTATCTGGCTGGAATAGTTGGTCTGCAGATTCCAGAGCGGATGCATCGTTTGCCAGCGTCCGGCAAACGCTATGTTGAGCGCTCCCTGATCGAGCTTCGGTACGCGCCGCAGCGCCAGTTCGCGCGCCCGCTCCAAGAGCCCCTCGGCGCGGATCATTGGCATGTTCAGCACCAGTATGCCGGCGTTGAAATGCGATGAGCCGGGCTCCATCTCAAGAGACACACGGCAGCTCGGATCGAAATAGGTCTGTTCGTCATGGGCCGCCAAGAGTGGGGCATTCAGTTCAACATCGGCCAAGTCGGTGATCGACCGGTTGAAGATAACATCGGTGTCCACATAGACGAGCCTGTCGTAGGGCTCGAATACCGCCAGCTTGTCGGCAAGCAGGCGAATGTAGGTTGCTACGCTGAGGTGACCGGGATCGAAATCGAATTCCTTCATGAGATCGGACACGTCGACGATCTTGACGGCAGCGCCGAGCAATCGGTCCGCGACCGGCAAATCCTCAGTTCCGGCGCCGATATGAAGGATGAAACCGTCGATAGGCGCAGATACGTCCAGTATGCGCCGCGCGCCCAGAACGGCGTATGGGAAATTTTTTGCGTCTGCCGCCAAGACGAAGCAGGAACGATGCAATTGAGCCACCCCTTATATGCCCTTGGCTCTTCATATCCGAACTCATCGTGCAACCCAAGAGGGTGCCGAGGGGCGCGGCCAGCGGGCCCATAAGCGGCGGAGCCCGGCCATCCGATTCGGGGCGAGCGGCCAGTTGGCCTGAGGGTTGGCTTGGGCGGGTGGTGATCTCGATCTGTCGTTGGTGGTCCGCAACGATGCGGTGCCCTGATCTCGTCTAATCGAGCAGTATTTGGTGCACCGCAGGGAGCCAATACCCGTCGGCGAGCACCGCGTGGAGCGCATCGGCATGGGATCCGAGCGGCCGGTCTTCCTTAAGCGTCGGCACATGGGCGCGGACGGCCGCGTGGATCGCGCTGGTGGCCGGTGCAAGAATGAGCCCTTCGCGAAGATCGACGGCCTGTGCGGCGGCCATAAGCTCCAGGGCGATCAGCCGCCGCCACAGCACGATCATCTCGGCGCATTTGGCGACGGCGAGGAGAGTCTGCGTCGCATGATCCTCGACGCCCTCGGACACGGGCAGGAAGTCGAGCATCACCGGATTGGCCTTGTGGCGGATGGCGGCCAGGATCGCCGTCACCGTCTTCTGCAGCGGCACGAAGCCGGCGGACGCGCCGCCGATTGGCGACAGATATTTCGGCAAGCCGTGGCGAGTTGAGCCGGTGAGCTGGATGAAGCGCGCGGCCGACGCCGCCGCGCATTGCGCAATCGCCAGACCTAGCGTCTCGAAGGCCAGCGACAGCGAGGCGGTGTGGAAATTGCCGGTCGACAGCACGAGTGAGTCGTTGGCGAGCACCAGCGGGTTGTCGGCGGACGCGTTGAGCTCGATCTCGACCGCGAGCCGGGCATGGTCGATCGCCTGGATGAGCGCGCCGTGGATCGAGGGCATGCAGCGGATCGACAGCGGATCCTGAAGGGTGGTCGGCGCGGGCGTCCCGTCGCGGGTGAGCAGGTCGCGCAACGCCTTTGCCGCCACCTGCTGGCAGGCGGCTGGACGCGCCAGATGCAGGCGCGGGTCAAGGATGGTGCGGTTGGCCCCGAACGCTTCCATGGTGAGCGCGCCGGCCTGCTCCTGCTGTTCGAGTGCCGACAGCGCGTCGAGGAGCGCCAGCGCGCCGGCGCCGGTGGAAACCGCGGAAGCGTTGATCAGCGACAGACCATCCTTCGGTGCCAGGCTGACCGGCGCAAGCCGCGCCATCATCAGCGCCTTTGCCGAAGGCATGCGCCTGCCCTGATAGTCTGCATCGCCTTCGCCGATCAGCGTGTGGGCTATCGCGGTCATCAGCACCAGGTCGCCGGCGCCGATCGAACCCAGCGACGGCATCACCGGATGGATGCCGGCGTTGAGCAGATCGACAAGCGCGGTGAGGACATGCGGCGACAGGCCGGAGCCGCCGGCGGAAAGCATGGCGATGCGGGCAAACATTGCGGCGCGCACGAGCTGGGCGGGCAATGGGTTTCCCACCGCAGCTCCGCGTCCGTCGAGAAGCTGGCGCTGGAAGGCACCGGCATCGCCTTCGACAGCCGTGCCGAGATTGGCGCCCAGCCCGGTGTTCAGCCCATAGATCTGCTGGCCGCCGGCGGCGGCGTCATCGAGGACCTGGCGGGCCTTGCCGAGTTTCTCGATGACCGCCGGCGTGATCTCGACCTTGCCTGCACTGCGCGCCACGGCGGCCACGTCCTCGATGCTGACGCCGGCGCCGGTGAGAACGAGCGGGGTCATGCGAAACGCAGCCTCTGGCCGATGCCTTGTTCCGCGGCTTTGGCCAGCATCGCCTTGCCGAGCGCGATGTCGGAGAGCGACAGACCCCGATGCCAGAACAGGATCGTCTCGCCGTCGCTTTGCCGGCCCGCTTTGTGCCCGGCAGCGATCTGGCCGAGCTCGGCATGCAGCGTCGCCTCGCTCAGCCGTCCCGTCTCGACATGGGCGCGTAGCGAGCCGAACTTGCCGGCCTTGCACTGACCCCAGTCGTCGACGACGATCTTTTGCATGATGTCGGTAAGCGAAAGCTCCACCGCGCTCATTGTGCCGTAGGGCACGACCAGCGCGCCGCGCTTGATCCAGGCGGTCTTGAGCAGGGGTTGCGGTTCCGGCAGCCGCGAGGCCTCGACAACGATGTCGGCGCCTTCCACGCAGCTCTTCCAGTCGGCAACGGCGATAACCGGCTTGCCGAGGTCGGCGGCAAGCTTCGCGGCGAAAGCGTCGCGGCTTTCGGGGCGGCGCGAATGGACGCGGATCTCGTCGAAGTCGAACAGGTGATCGAGCAGTCGCACGTTCCAATAGGCGGTGCCGCGCGCGCCGATGTGACCGAGCACCCTGGATGATTTCTTTGCCAGATGCTTGGCGCCGATGGCGGTGACCGCGCCGGTGCGCATATCGGTGATGACGGTGGCGTCGAGGATGGCGCGTGGCGCGCCGGTGCGCGGGTCGAACAGGTTGAGTATGCCGAATTCGGACGGCAGGGCGTGCAGGTAGTTGTCGACATAGTCGCCGACGATCTTGACGCCAGCCGCATCGAGCGGCGCCACATAGCCGCGCAGCACGTTGAAATGACCGCGGAAGGACGGATCCGGCTCAAGATGGACGCGCGGCTCGATCACCGTCTGGCCCTTGCCCTGGGCGACGAGCCCGGCTTCGACGGCGCCGATGATCTCGGCATCGCTCAGGGCAAGGGCTTCAATGTCGAGAGCATTGAGGTAGTCGATATAGATCGGCTTCATGCATTTCCCTCGTCCGGCCCGCGCTCATCCATAACAGGCGGCGGGGCGACACGAAAGTTTGTTGGATAAGCTCTGGACTGGTTCAGCCTTATGCTGTTCAACCGGCGCGTCATGACCAGCATCCCCGACAATGAGGCCGTATCCCAGCTCGTGCCGACGGCGGCGCGCCAGGCGCGGCGCGTCGCGCTGATCGTTGCCGTCGCCTTTTTCATGCAGTTGCTGGATTCGACGATCATCTCGACGTCGCTGCCGCAGATGGGGCAGTCTTTCGGCGTGCCGGCAGTGGCGATGAGCATCGGGATCACCGCTTACATGTTGACCATGGCGGTGTTCGTGCCGTTGTCGGCCTGGCTTGCCGACCGGTTTGGCGCGCGCAACATTTTCCTCGTCGCGATCGGGCTGTTCACGCTGGCGTCGATCGCCTGCGGCTACTCACAGAGCCTGACGCAATTCGTTGCCGCCCGCATCGTTCAGGGCCTCGGCAGCGCCTTGATGACGCCGGTCGGCCGCATCCTGGTGCTGCGCAACGCCGCCAAGTCCGAATTGCTCGCCGCCACGGCGCTGATCACCTGGCCGGCCTTGTTCGCGCCGGTGATCGGGCCGATGCTCGGCGGCTTCATCACCACCTATCTGTCCTGGCACTGGAACTTCTTCATCAACGTTCCGCTCGGCCTCGCCGGGCTGCTGCTTGTCGCGCGCTTCGTTCCGGGCGATCGCGAATCCGAGACCAGGCCGCTCGACGGGCCGGGATTCTTCCTCACCGCGCTCGGCCTCGCCGCGATGCTCTATGGGCTGGAACGGCTTGCGCATCCCGAGGATGGCATGCTGCCGACAGTGGGCCTGGTTGCCGCCGGCGTCGCGGTCGGCTGGTTCGCCGTGCGGCACTTGCGGCGGGTGACGCATCCGCTGCTCGACCTGTCCCCCTTCAAAGTGCCGACCTTCGCCATCTCGACGCTCTCGGCGGGCACGATCTTCCGCGTCGCCATCAACGCCACGCCTTTCCTGCTGCCGCTGCTCTTCCAGGTCGGCTTCGGCATGCGGCCGGTGGACGCCGGCCTGCTGATCCTGGCCTACTTCCTCGGCAACCTCGGGATGAAAGCGGTGACCACGCCGACGCTCAGGCTTTTTGGCTTCCGCCGGGTGCTGGTGGTCAACGGGGTGATTGCCTCGGTTGCAATCGCGGCGTGCGGCGTGATTTCGCCGCAGACGCCGCTGGCACTTGTCGTGGCGTTGATGCTGGTCGCCGGTCTGACGCGCTCGATGCAGTTCACGGCGCTCAACACGCTTGCCTTCGCGGATATCGGCGCGCCGCAGCGCAGCTCGGCCGCGACTTTGTCCAGCATGCTGCAGCAGGTAGCGATGCTGTTTGGCGTGGCCGTGGCCGCGGCGATCCTCAACCTGTCGCAGATCGTGCGCAGCGGCGCGGCGCCCAACCTAATAGACTTCAGGATCGCCTTTTTGGCGATCGGCCTGCTCGGGCTGGTGGCAGCGATGCGTTTCCTGACCCTGCCGGCCAGTGCGGGTGCAGAGGTCTCAGGCCATACCGGGCGGGACTGAAATGGGCTTGGAAGGCCGGCCTGCGCACGCCCGCGGCGGCACCGAAACTGTCGGGGCTCGGCACTTTTGTGCATCGCAATGACCGGAGCTCATCGCCTCTGGCCCCGTCAAGGCGTGGAGGAATGACGGCCGCTCCGCACCGACCAGCTGGGCGGATTTTCAGACTGAGCGGGGTCTCCCCTTCTCCATAAGAAGGGAGAAGGGAAGGTTTGCTCTCTAATCGCTGCGCCTAAAATTACGGATGCGGTCGAACAGCACCGCCAGGATGATCGCGCCCCCGATGAAAGTGCCTTGCCAAAAGGCATTGATGCCGAGCAGGCCGAGGCTGTTGCGGATGACCTCGATCAGGGCGGCGCCGACGATGGCGCCGAACGCGGTGCCGACGCCGCCGGCGAGGTCGGCGCCGCCGATGACGGTCGCGGCAATCACCTGCAGCTCCATACCGTTGCCGAGATTGGTGGTGACGGCGCCTAGCCAGCCGGTCTGGATGATGCCGGCCAGACCCGCCGAGAGCGCCGAGATCATGTAGACTGCGACCTTGATCTGGCGCACCGGAACACCGGTCAGCGTGGCCGCATGCTCATTGCCGCCGATGGCGAAGATATGCCGGCCGAACTTGGTCCAGCGCAGGATGAAGCCGGTGATCAACGCCAAAAGGATCATGTAAAGCACCGGATTGGCGATGCCGAACACCCAGGC
This sequence comes from Mesorhizobium sp. M1A.F.Ca.ET.072.01.1.1, assembly GCF_004023325.1. Classification (NCBI taxonomy): domain Bacteria; kingdom Pseudomonadati; phylum Pseudomonadota; class Alphaproteobacteria; order Hyphomicrobiales; family Phyllobacteriaceae; genus Mesorhizobium; species Mesorhizobium sp. M1A.F.Ca.ET.072.01.1.1. The sequence continues at coordinate 15,706 of NZ_RZSF01000018.1, forward strand.
GCCGCCGCCCAGCGCCAGAAGCTTGTCGTGGTCCGGCCCGAACTGGAAGACGACGGTGTTGTTGGAGGCGACCATGGCGAGGCTGCGCGCCACCGACAGCATGCCGAGCGTCACCACGAAGGGTGGGAAACCGAGATAGGCGATGAGCACCCCGTTGAAGGCGCCGATGGCTAAAGCGGTGACGATCGAGGCCAGGATGCCGATTTCGATCGAATAGCCGGCATGCATGGTGACGGCCAGCACCATCGAGCACAGGCACAGCACCGAGCCGACCGACAGGTCGATGCCGCCGGTGATGATGACAAAAGTCATGCCGAGCGCCACGATGGCGACGAAGGTGATGTTGCGGGTGATGTTGAAGAGGTTCTTCTGCGTGGCGAAAGCGTCGGTCGCGAAGGACAGGAACAGGCAGGCGAGGATAACCGCGATCACCACCCAGAAGGTCTGGTTGGCAAAGAGCCGTGAGAAGAATGTGTGCTGCTTCTGCGCGATCGTCTGGTCAAGGGTGACTGCCATTATCGACCTTTCCTGAGGCGTTGGACGCCCGATCCACGCGATTACGCAACCTGTTCGATGGCGCCGGTGATCAGCCCGGTGACTTCTTCCGGCGAGCTCGAGGCGATCTTCTTGTCGGCGACTTTCCTGCCGCGCCGCATAACGATGACGCGGTCGGCGACATCGAAGACGTCGGGCATGCGGTGGCTGATCAGCACGACGGCGATGCCCTGGTCGCGCAAGTGGCGGATCAGGTTCAGTACCTCCGCGACCTGCCTGACCGAGATCGCCGCCGTCGGCTCGTCCATCAGCACGATCTTGGCTTGCGACAGCATGGTGCGGGCGATCGCCACCGCCTGGCGCTGGCCGCCGGACATCTGCTTGACGAGGTCGCGCGGCCGCGTCTCGGATTTCAGTTCGGCAAAGAGCTGGCCGGCGCGCTTGTACATCGCGGCGTAGTCGAGAATGCGGAAGGGGCCGATGCCGCGGCGCAGTTCCCGGCCGAGATAGACATTGGCGGCGGCCGTCAGATTGTTGCAAAGCGCCAGGTCCTGATGGACGATCTCGATGCCGTGCTGGCGGGCCTCGGCCGGCTTGTGCAGAATCAGCTCCTTGCCGTCCATGTGCATCGTGCCGTGACTGGGGCGGAAATTGCCGGCGATCATCTTGACCAGCGTCGACTTGCCGGCGCCGTTGTCGCCCATCAGGCCGACGACCTCGCCGGCCTCGAGCGTGAACGAGACGTCGTTCACCGCCTGGATGGCGCCGAAATGCTTCGAGATGTTGGCGAGTTCGAGAACCGACACCAGCCTTAAGCCTCCCCGTTTTCGTCCCTCGACTGCCTTGCCATAATTGCCGGCGCCGCAGGGGCCTCGCGCCTCCAACTCCTCCCGAGCAGGTGCGATAGACTCATTTAGGCAAATGCGGCCGTGGGCGTCAATCAATTGTCGGGCGATTAATTTCGAGTCCCGTCGAAAAATCGGTTTTGTAGGACAAATAGCAATTGACGTTGGCAGCGAGCCGTTATTAGCTAGCTTTGGAGGAAGAATTTTTCCGTCGCGAAATCGCTGCTCGGCGTGACGCGATGGGCAAGATTCAGGATCCGGCCGGCGCCCATTCGAGCTGGAACGGATCGGCAAATGCTTGTCGGCCCGGCTTGAGACACGAACTTTCGAGCCTATTCCGCGTGTTGCTTGCATCCGGGCCGATCGGTGTGGCGGGCACGTCGTGTCCGTCTGTTTTCAAGGGAGGACTGATATGAGGAAATCACTTTTGCTCGCCGCCGTCGCCGCCATGGCGCTGGGCGCCGGGCCGGCTTTGGCCAAGAAACAGCTCGTCATTGTCGTAAAGGGCCTCGACAACCCGTTCTTCGAAGCCATCCATCAGGGCTGCGAGAAGTGGAACAAGGAGAACGCGAGCTCCGAGTATGAATGCTTCTACACCGGCCCGGCATCGACATCGGACGAGGCCGGCGAAGCACAGATCGTGCAGGACATGCTGAGCAAGCCGGACACGGCCGCGATGGCGATCTCGCCGTCCAACGCGCCGCTGATCGCGCAGACGATCAAGAGCGCCAATCCATCGATCCCGATCATGACGGTCGATGCCGATCTCGCCAAGGAAGACGCCGCGCTTCGCAAGACCTATCTCGGCACCGACAACTATCTGATGGGCAAGCGGATCGGCGAATACATCAAGAAGGCCAAGCCGAATGGCGGCACGATCTGCACGATCGAGGGCAATCCGGCCGCCGACAACATCCTGCGCCGTGCGCAGGGCATGCGCGATGCGCTGTCGGGCAAGGAAGGCCTGCCGGCGCTCGCCGGCGAAGGCGGCTGGACGGAAGTGGCGGGCTGCCCGGTGTTCACCAATGACGACGGCGCCAAAGGCGTGCAGGCGATGACCGACATCCTGGCCGCCAATCCGAAGCTCGACGCTTTCGGCATCATGGGCGGCTGGCCGCTGTTCGGCGCTCCGCAGCCCTATCGCGACCTGTTCAAGCCGATGGCCGACAAGATCGCCAAGAACGAGTTCGTCATCGGCGCCGCCGACACGATCGGCGACGAGGTGGCGATCGCCAGGGAAGGCCTTGTGACCGCACTGGTCGGCCAGCGGCCGTTCGAAATGGGCTACAAGGCGCCATCGGTGATGCTCGACCTCATCCAGGGCAAGAAGGTCGACGATCCGGTCTTCACCGGCCTCGACGAATGCACCAAGGATACGGTCGACACCTGCATCCAGAAGTAGGCTTCGATCCCGGGGCGCCCTTCGAAGGGCGCCCCTCCACCTTTCGCCAGGACTATGGACGCGGCCTTGCCGGGGCAGCGGAGCCAAGAGTTTTGCGCCCAGAATCTTCTTATGCGGCAGAGTTTTTGCGGGCGTCTTGGAGCCCGCGACAGGAGGCACCGGAACGCGGATGCCACGGGAAAAGTCTGGGAAGCGCTTAGCCGAGCCTGCACAGGCGGCCACGATACGACGACCCGAGGCGACGCGGATCGCCGGCCTCAGCGTGCACGCGTCGCTCGCCGGCGAGATCGGCCTCAGGATCGTGCGCGGCGACTATCCGCCCGGAACTGTCCTGCCCAACGAAGCCAAATGGTCGGAAACGTTCAATGTCAGCCGCTCGGCGGTGCGCGAGGCCATCAAAATGCTGATGGCCAAGAGCCTGCTCGCGTCCCGCCCCAAGATCGGCAGTTGGGTCGAGCCGAGGGAGCGCTGGAACCTGCTCGACCGCGACGTGCTCGCCTGGTACGCGACCTCGCCTGACCGCGAGGTGTTTCTCAGAACGGTGCAGGAGTTCCGCCATATCATCGAGCCTGAGGCGGCCGCCTTCGCGGCGCTGCGGCGCTCCGACGAGCAGATGGTCGAAATCAGCCAGGCATGCCGCGAAATGGGAGAGGCGGCGCATATCCAGGAGCGCACGCGCGCCGATACGCGGTTCCATCTCGCCATACTGCGCGCTTCGGGCAATGAGCTGCTGGTGCCGCTTGGCGTACTGATCGAATCGGCGCTCGATCATCTCTTCGTCTTCGTCACGCGCGAGCACAGCGACCAGCGGCGGGCCCAGTCCCTGCACGAGGCGATCGAGCGGAACATCCGCCTGCAGCGCCCGGCCGCGGCGAGAAGCGCGGTGCACAGGCTTCTGGCCAATACCGACGAGGTGATCGAGCTCTCAAGACGCTGAGAGGCTTGGTCGCGGCTTTCAGATCGTCTGCTTTTTGCCGTCCTTCGACGGCATCAGGTCGACGCCGTTGAGCTTGCCGATATGGGTGGCCAGCATCGGCACATACTGCTCGGCCGGCCCCGCCGCGAAGGCGGTCGCGAACGAATTCTTGGTGGCGTTGCCAAGCGGATTGGCGATGCCGGCAGCGCCGGCCATCGATTCCAGATAGGTCAAATCCTTGAAGGCATTGGCGATGGAGAATTTGTGGGCGTCGCGGTCGCCTTCCAGCGTCCAGCGCATGAAGGTCTGGTAGAAGCCGCAATCCATGCGGCCGTTGCGGATCACGCTGTCGAAGCGGGGCGGCGAGATGCCGACCTTCTGCGCCAGCGCCAAGGCTTCCGAATAGATCGCCGCGTAGCCGAGCGAGATGAAGTTGTTGAGCAGCTTCATGCGGTGGCCGTCGCCGGTGTCACCGATATGGACGATGCGGCCGGCCCAGGTGTCGATCACCGGCTTCAACCGTGCGAACACCGCGTCGGGCGCGCCGACCATGGCGTCGAGCGTGCCTTCCCAGGCCTCCTTCGGCGTGCGACTGAGCGGCGCGTCGACATAGTCGACGCCGAGCGCCCTGAGTTCGGCTGCCAGCGCGACGGTGGAGACGGGATCGGATGTCGAGCAATCCACGACCACGCAGCCTTGCTTCAGACCTTCCTTCAGCCCGCCGGGACCGCGGATGATCGCCTCGACCTCACGCGAGCCGGTGACGCAGATGAAGACGATGTCGGAGGCCGCTGCCACTTCTTTGGACGTGGCCACTTCCTTTGCGCCGCGGCCGAGCAGGTCATCCGCCGGCTTGCGGTTCTTGCGGCCGAGGAAGGTGAGCGGATAGCCCTTGTCGACGATGTTCTTGGCGATGCCATGCCCCATCAGGCCGAGGCCGATGAAACCGATGTTTTCGCGGGCAGCGGTGGTGGTCATGTCGTTTCGTCCCTGTCTTTCCTGATGGTCGGCGCCGGCGCGACCGGCCGGCGAGCATTGCTGGAGAAGGTTTTCGCGGATCGCGGTTGGCAGGCCGTTGCTGAATGCCATATTGTCTGACAATACACACAATCCTTGAGAAATGTGGAGAGCAAAATGACGAAGCGCATCATGTTCACCGGCGGCAGCGGCAAGGCCGGCCGCCATGTCGTGCAGTATCTGGTCGAGCATGGCTGCCAGGTGCTCAACATCGACACCAAGCCGCTCGACAACCCGAAGGTGCGCACGCTGATCACCGACATTACCGACAGCGGCCAGGTGTTCAACGCGCTGTCGAGCTATGCCGGGCTGCATGAATTCGATCCATCGCTGCGCGCACAGCCGGTCGACGCCGTGGTGCATTTTGCCGCCATCCCGCGGATCATGATCACCCCGGACAACGAGGTGTACCGCATCAACGCGATGGGCACCTACAACGTCATCGAAGCGGCGGTGAAACTCGGCATCCGCAAGGTGATCATCGCCTCCAGCGAGACGACCTACGGCCTGGTCTTCGCCAACGAGCCGCGCAACCCGACGCATTTCCCGCTCGACGAGGACTATGACGTCGATCCGATGGACAGCTACGCCCTGTCCAAGATCGTCAACGAAAAGACGGCGCGCGCCTTCGCGCTGCGCAGCGGTTTCGACATCTATGCGCTGCGCATCGGCAACGTCATCGAGCCGCATGAATATGCGCTGTTCCCGAAATGGTTTGCCGATCCCGGTTTCCGCAAGCGCATTGCCTGGAGCTATATCGACGCCCGCGATCTCGGCCAGATCGCCTTGCGCGCCATCGAGAAGGATGGGCTGGGCTACCAGGTGTTCAACGCCGCCAATGACGAGACCTCGTCCGATCTGCCGACGGCCGAGCTCCTGAAGCGTTTCTATCCAGGCGTGCCGGTGAAAGCCGAGCTCGGTGAATTCGAGACGCTGCTGTCCAACCGCAAGGCGCGGGACGTGCTCGGCTTCCGCCCCGAACACAGCTGGCGCAAATACGTCAAAACAGCGTGAGGGCCGACAAACATAGGTTGAGCTGTGCACAGCGCGGCGTCTGGCGGCAAAGCCGGCCTTGCCGCGCTTGACAGCTTCTGAAAACCGGACTTTCTGGGCATATGCGGGACGCAAAGCCGAACAACGAAAAAAGGCCGACGAAAGCGGCATCCGCCGAGCGTATGGCTGGCCTTCGCCGGCCGGACGCGCCGCGCATCCCTGGCGCCAGCGTGCATACCTCGCTGGCCAGCGAAATCGGCCTTCGGATCGTGCGCGGCGACTATCCCCCGGGCACCATCCTGCCCAACGAAGCCAAATGGTCGGAGACTTTCGACGTCAGCCGCTCGGCGGTGCGCGAGGCGATCAAGATGCTGATGGCCAAGAGCCTTCTGGCATCACGTCCGAAGATCGGCAGCTGGGTTGAGCCGAAGGAGCGCTGGAATCTGCTCGACCGCGACGTGCTATCCTGGTACGCGACGTCGCCGGATCGCGAGGTGTTCCTGAAGACGGTGCAGGAATTCCGCCACATCATCGAGCCCGAGGCGACGGCTTTTGCCGCAATGCGGCGCACCGATGAGCAGATGGCCGAGATCAGCCAGGCCTGCCGCGAGATGGGCGAGGCGACCAATCTGCAGGAGCGGACGCGCGCCGACACCCGCTTCCACCTGGCCATTCTCCGGGCCTCCGGCAACGATCTCCTGGTGCCCCTGGGCGTCCTGATCGAATCCGCCTTCAATCATCTCTTCGCCTATACGACACGCGAGCTGGACGACCTGCAGCACGCCCAGAAACTGCACGAAGCGATCGAGAGGAACATCCGGCTGCAGCGGCCGGATGCTGCGCGCAACGCCGTGCGCAAGCTGCTCGCGAATACCGACGACGTCATCCGCTCGCGCTAAGGCCTACCGATACCCGGGTGAGGCCCGGTCCGACCTCGACAAGTCCTTAGTCTTCCTTCTCGCGCCCGAAAGCGACGCGCAACTCGTCCTTGGCCTTTTCCAGAACTCGCTTGCGCTTCTCCGGCAGGTTCCTGCCGGCGCGGTTGATGTAGAAATTCAGCATCGACATCGCGGATCGGAACGGCTCAGCCTTGCGGCGATGGCTGTGCTCAGCCGAGCGCTTCAGCGAGGTGGCGATCCTCTTGGCATCGTCGGATTCGAAAATGTGCTCCTCGAGATCCAGCGCATCGCTGTGCGCGGTCACTTCGGCCGACCATTTTTTTCTGGCGGTCATGGCGAACTTCCTTCCTGGGGCACAACTCCCCTTGGCCACACGCTCTCCTGGGGCAAGAACTCTGGGCGGCATGGCCGGTTCCCGATTTCTGGAGCCACGGATTTGTCCCTTGTGGCGCTGCTCGGCACCGGGAATGCGCCGATACTTGGTGGTTTGAAACCGCCCGATCACCAACAAGCGCGGACAGGAAAGGTGTGACGACAACCGTCTCCAGCCGGGCAGATGGCCCCAGCATCGACAGCGCCTATGCATGGATACGGCTCGGCGTCTCGATGCTTTTGTCGACGATCGGCGGCGCCGGCATGTGGGCGGTGGTCGTCGTTCTGCCCGCCGTGCAGGCCGAATTCGGCGTCGACAGGGCCGCGGCTTCGATGCCTTATACCGCGACCATGGTCGGCTTCGCCGCCGGCAATATGCTGGTCGGACGCGCCATCGACCGCATGGGTTACTGGATCCCGGCGCTCGTCTCTGCGATTGCGCTCGGCGCGGGCTTCCTGCTCGCCTCGCTGACCAGCTCGATCCTTGCGTTCACCCTTGTCCAGGGGCTTCTGATCGGACTCGGCACATCGGCGATCTTCGGCCCGTTGATCGCCGACATCTCGCACTGGTTCAACCGGCGCCGCGGCGTCGCGGTGACCGCGGCCGCATCCGGCAGCTATCTTGCCGGAGCAGTCTGGCCGACGGTGATGCCCTATGTCATGCAAGGCGAAGGCTGGCGGTTCACCTATGCCGCGATCGGCATCTTCTGCCTCGCCACCATGGTGCCGCTGGTGCTGATGCTGCGCCGCGGCGCGCCGCGCGAAGCCACCCATGGCTCGCCGGGAAGCCGGCCGACGCAGCCAATCTCGCTGTCGCCGGCGGCGTTGCAGATGCTGCTGGTGATTGCCGGCTTCGGCTGCTGCATGGCAATGTCGATGCCGCAGGTGCATATCGTCGCCTATTGCATGGATCTCGGCTACGGCGTCGCGCGCGGCGCCGACATGTTGTCGATCATGCTGGCGGCGGGCGTTGTCAGCCGCATTGGCTCAGGTTTCCTCGCCGATCGCATCGGCGCGGTGAAAACTTTGATCATCGGCTCGGCGCTGCAATGCCTGTCACTGCTGTTCTATATTCCCTTCGACGGGCTGGCTTCGCTCTATGTGGTCTCGCTGGTGTTCGGCCTCTCGCAAGGCGGCATCGTTCCCTGCTATGCGATCATCGTGCGCGACTACATGCCGGCCAAGGAAGCCGGCCAGCGCGTCGGCATCGTCCTGATGGCGACGATCTTCGGCATGGCCGTCGGCGGCTGGATGTCGGGCTGGATCTACGATCTAACCGGCTCCTATGCCGCCGCCTTCCTCAACGGCATCGCCTGGAACCTGGTCAATCTCGCGGCGATTTTGCTGCTTGTGTGGAAGGCGAGGCGAGGCGCGGAAGCGCCAGCCTGATTTCCGCCGGCAACCTTGGCCATTGCAAGCTTGTCTACCGGCGCAAAGGGAGGGGTCAGGTGGATAGTCGTCCGTGCTCTTTCGCATGACGTCGCGCCCGAATACTGGGTGCAGCAGGCTATTTACTTGGAAAGGCTTTCGGCGGAATATCGCGAAAGTGGGAGGAAGCACTCGGAAAATCTCCTGAATAATGCGCTCGAACGGCTTCCGCCCGTTGAATGCAAGGGAGGATAATCATGAGACGTACTTTCCCGCTCGCGGCATCCGCCGCGGCGTTGTTGCTCGGCGTGCCCTCCGCCTTCGCGCAGTCCGGCGGCGTCGAGAAAGCAGTCGGCGGCTACAGCTTCGAGGAAGCCGCAAAGGAAGCCCCCACCACCAAGGATTTCCATTCGGCCGATGGCCATCTCACCTTCGCCATCGTCACACATACGGCCGGCAACGGCTTCTTCGATCCGGTCTATGTCGGCGCAACCGCCGCCGGCAACCTGATCGGCGCCAAGATACTGCTGCTCGGCTCGGAATCTCCGACCGACGACCCGGCCCGCGAGATCGAAATCCTGAATCAGATCGTGCAGGATCCGACGATCGACGGGCTGATCATGACAACGCCCCAGGTCGGCGCCTATAACGACATCGTCAAGGCCGCCGGAGCCAAGGGCATACCGGTAGCAACGACCAATTCCTTCGACGGCACGATCCTCGACCGCAGCGGCATCAGCCACACCGGTCAGGACGCCTCCGCCGCGGCGATCGCCGGCGAGGCACTCGTCAAGTGCCTGGCGGACAAGGGTATCGAGAAGGGCTCGATCGTTCTGCCGTCATCGACCGCGATGGGCAACATCGAGGTGAACAATCGCGTCACCGCGGCCTTCAACGCGATCGTCAAAGGCCTGAAGGATGCCGGCAAGCTCGAGGCCTTCAAGGTCGACGCAGGTCCCGAGAACACCGGCATCGACACCAATCCGAACGATCCGGTGAACGGTATCGTGACGCTGTTCGAGTCGCGCGGTGACGTTGTCGGCGCCTTCGCCGGCAACAACGTGTTCACGCCTGCGCTGGCCAAGGCCGTCGCCCAAACCGGCAAGACCGGCAAGATCTGCGCCTATGGGTTCGACCTCGGTCCGGCGCAGCAGGATGCGTTGAAGAGCGGCGACCTGACCGGCGCGCTCGGGCAGCAGCCCTTCCTGCAGGGCTTCTATCCGGTCATGCAACTCTATCTGCAGATCGATCGCGGCATCGCGGCCGCCAATCTCGACACGCGCGCCCAACTCGTGACGCAGGAGACCGTTGGAAAGGTCGGCAAGCGTTTCGAGAACTGAATGTCAAAGCGACACTGAACCGGCGCGGGAGGGCTGGTGTCCTCCCGCGCATTTTGGCCTTCGGGACCTTTTATCAAAGAATGCCCGCTGAAGCTCTCGCTCGTCGCCTTCCACCCCAGCTCATCGGCGGCTGGGAAATGGGATTGCTTGCCCTGCTGGCGCTGATCTATCTCGGCGGCGCTGCCGTCAATCCGACGTTTTTCGGCTCGCCGGAGGCGTTCCATGCACTGCTTCGCGATACCTCTCGGGTCGCCATCATCGCCGTCGGAATGACCTTCGTCATCATCAACAAGGACCTCGACCTTTCGGTCGGTTCCATCTACGGCCTTGTGGCCGTCGTTTTTGCGAGGCTGTTCGCGCCAAGCTTCGCCGATCTCGGCATCGTCATGTCGGTGACCGTCTGCGTCCTTCTTGGGATGGTGATCGGCCTCGTCAACGGCGTGCTCGTTACCATCCTAAAAGTGCCGGCGTTCATCGCCACCTTGACCACGCTTCTGATCGGCCGCGGCTTCGTCCTCGCCCTGACGCACGGTCAGGCGATCTACTATCCAGGCAAAGCGAAGGAGGCCCCACTCTTCTTCCATCTCGGCGAGACGAACGTCTTCGGCTTCAACAACCAGATCGCAATCTTCGCGGTCGTTGCCGTGATCGGCGCCTACGTGCTCGCCAACACTCGCTGGGGCTACGAAACCTTTGCGACGGGCGGCAACGAGCAGGCAGCAGTCTATGCTGGCATACCGACGAACTGGGTGCGCATCCGTGCCTATCTGCTCTCGTCGCTCTGCGCCGCCGTTGCCGGCCTCCTGTCGGCCGCTCAGGACAAAGGGGTGACCCCGCTTTACGGCGTCAGCGGCGAACTGACCGTCATCGCCGCGGTGATCATCGGCGGCGCTTCCATTCTAGGCGGTCGCGGCCGCGTCGCCGGATCCTGCCTCGGCGCCATGCTGGTCGTTCTGCTCGACAAGGTGCTGCGCGAGGGTTTGCCGATCACGCGCACCATCAAGATCGGCGAGGAGGAGGTGACGGTCAACGCCGTCTACTCCCTGCCAGTGGGCGCGGTTCCGGTCTTCCTCGGACTGCTGCTTGTCATCGCCGTGCTGATCGAACCCTATCTCATCCGCCGCCAGGTCGCGGCGCGCCTCTGGGCATGGCTGCGCGGCAGGCCGCCGCCGCCGGCCTTCGAGATCGGCGGCGTCGCGCTCGAGGGCGTGGTGACCAAGGGCGCGATGGCGACCGACATCGCATTGTCGGCGACCGGGTTCGGCAAGTTCCTCGCCCGGCGCGATGCCCTCGCCGTCATCCTGACAGTGGTGCTGTGGCTCACGGGTCTTTTCCTCAGGCCGGATTACTGGTGGAACCTGTCCAACACTTTCGCGATCCTGCTCAACTATACGGAACTGGCGCTGATCACGGTCGGGCTTACCTACGTCATCGCGGCCGGCGATATCGACCTCTCCGTCGGAGCCGTCCTGGCGCTCGCCGGCAGCGCGGCGGCCTATTTCCTGAAGGTCCTGGGTGCCGACCCCGTCACCGCTGTCGCGATGGGCCTGCTTGCGGGAATGCTTGCCGGCCTCGTCAACGCCGTCGTCGCCGTTGGCTTGAAACTGCCGGCCTTCATCGCAACGCTTGGCATGTTCTACATCGCCCGCGGCCTCGCGGCCTGGTTCGTCGCCGGGCAGCAGCTTACCGGCTGGCCGGAGGGCTACAATTTGCTCGGCCGCAAGGTGAATGACATCCTCCTCCATTTCAGCATCGTGCTTCCGGATGGCATCCTCAGAACATTGGCCGAGGTGGTCAGCGTGCAGACGGTCTGGATGATCTTCGTCGCCGTGATTGCCGGCGTCGTGCTCGCCTACACGCCGTTCGGGCAAAAGGTCTATGCAACCGGCGGCAACATCCGCGCCGCCGCCTATGCCGGCATCAACACCAACAGGGCGCGCTTCATCTCGCTCATGCTGGCGGCGTTTTGCGCGACGATGGCCGGGATCATCAACGTCGCCTATTTCCGAAGCTTCAACCCCGTTGCAGGCCAGTTCCGCGAACTCGACGCCATCGCGTCGGTGATCATCGGCGGCGGGTCGATCTTCGGCGGCTACGGCACCATGCTGGGTTCTCTGGCCGGTGCAGCCGTGATCACCCTCGTTCGGGCGCTCCTGCAGCTCAATGTCCAGGGCTTCAGCATGCCGCAGCATTGGATCAATGTGTTCATCGGCGTCATCCTCATTGTCGCGGTGCTGATCGACATCTGGGTGCGCCAGGCCAATATCTTCGGTCGCCTGCGAGCCCGCCTCGCGCGAGGCGTACGAACCCGGGAAACCATTCATGCCTGATGCTGCGTTGCCTCAACCGATCGTGGAAATGCGAAGCATCGAAAAAGCCTTCGGTGCCGTTCAGGCGCTTCGGAAAGTCGATCTGGTGCTCTATCCCGGAGAGATCCTTGGACTGGTCGGCGACAACTCGGCCGGCAAGTCGACGCTCATGAAGATCCTGACCGGCGCCTATCAGCGCGACGCCGGCGAAATCCGCGTCGCCGGTCAACCGGTGCATTTCAAGAGTCCGCATGAGAGCCGCGACGCGGGCATCGAGATGATCTACCAGGATTTCGCTCTTTGCGGAAACATGGATGTCGGCCAGAACATCTTTCTCGGCCGCTGGCCGCGCAAAGGCCCTTTCGTCAATCGCCGCAAGATGTACGCGGAAGCCGATAGCGTGCTGAAGCGGCTCAAGGTGGACGTGAACTCCGTTTTCCAGAAGGTCGAGAGCCTGTCGGGCGGTCGCCAGCAATCCGTGGCGATCGCCCGCGCGATTTCGTTCGAGCCACGCGTCGTGATCCTCGACGAACCGACCGCCAATCTCTCGGTGATGGCGACCGAGCGGCTCCTCGAGACCATGCTGGAACTGAAAAGACAGGGTGTTGCCCAGATCATCATCTCGCATCGGCTGGTCGACATTTTCGCCGTAGGCGACCGTGTCATGGTACTCAAGCGCGGCGAGAATGTCGGCGACCGTCATGTCAGGAACACCGACGAGCACGAGGTCCTTGAGATCATCGTCTCCGGCACGCGGGAGCAGGCGCTTACGGCCGATCAGGCGAGGGCGGTCTGACGACCGAGGCATTGACCTGGGGGGGTTATCGCCTCTGCCGGGGTGGGCTGAACCAATATTCGTCGGCTTGACAACGGCCATGGCCTGCGCGACCCAACCGGAATGGGACGGGCTGCGAAACATGGTCGCTGTGGCTAAACTGTTGATCGTCAACTCGCCGCTGCGCTCCTTTCGTGCAAAAAGGACAAGGCGGTGACAAGGCCGCGCTCGCGGCGCGGCGGCGGCCGCCCGACCATCGCCGACGTGGCGCGCAAGGCGGGCGTCGGCGCCATCACCGTGTCGCGTGCGCTGCGCGAGCCTGGGCGGGTCTCGGAAGATCTGCGCCGGCAGATACAGGTCGCCGTCGACGAGCTCGGCTACATCCCGGACCCCAATGCGCGCGCATTGGCCTCGGCGCGCGCGGAGGTCTTCGGCGTGCTGGTGCCGTCGCTCACCAACAATGTCTTTGCCGAAGTGGTGCGCGGCATCTATGACAGTCTTTCGGACAGCCCTTTCCGTATCCAGATGGGCAATACCCACTATTCGGGCCTGGAAGAGGAGCGGCTGCTGCAGCTGTTCGCCTCGCAGCGCCCGGCGGCGCTTATCGTCGCCGGCATCGACCAGACGCCGCAGTCGCGAAAGCTGCTGGAGACGGCCGGCTGCCCGGTGGTGCAAGTGATGGAAACCGGACACGATCCGGTCGATATGCTGGTCGGCTTCTCGCATTTCGACGGTGGCCGCGCTGCCACCGAGCACCTGATCGAGGCAGGTTATCGGCGCATCGGTTTCATCGGCGCGCGCATGGACCCGCGCTCGCAGCGGCGCCTTGCCGGCTATCGCGCGGCCATGGAGGCGGCCGGCCTGTTCGATCCCCGCCTGGTCACCACCACGCCGCTATTGTCCAGTGTGACGCTCGGCCGCGAGCTTTTGCGCGATGCGCTGGCCAAGATGCCGTCGCTCGACGGCGTCTTCTGTAACAATGACGATATCGCGCTTGGGGTCTTGTTCGAATGTCGCCGCGCCGCCATCGCGGTACCGAAGGCCATCGGCATCGTCGGCTTCAACGACCTCGACATGATGCAGGCGGCGTTCCCGTCGGTCACCAGCGTTCGCACGCATCGTTATGAAATCGGACGGCAGGCAGTGGCGATGGCGCTGGCGGCGATTGCGGGCCGGAGGCCCCAGCAGAGGGTTGTCGATCTCGGTTTCGAGCTCATTCGCCGCGAGAGCACCGCACGTTGAAACACGCAAAGACGACTGTGCAAATGCCGGTTTACTACCTTGCATGGTAGCGCTACCATCTTCAGCATCGAGTAGTACGGTGGGTGGGGGGAAGGCGCTGTTTATTATACATAAGAAAACAGTCCTTACTTGTTTATTATGTATAATATGATAGTTTGCGGAATTGCCCGCAGGCGAGGCAAGAGGAGGCAGCGGGCAGCAAAGGCCGGCCGGCAGGCGATTGGATACGGCAGGAGGTGCCGGCCAAAACGCCAGGACTTAATCAACAAGCAGAACTGCAACTGGGAGGAATACTGATGATCAAGTCACTTGTTGGCGGTGTGGTTGCCGCCACTGCATTTGTCATGCTGAGCTCGTCGGCGATCGCCGATCCGGAAATCGTCAAAGGGCCCTCGGCCGAGCCCGACTGCTTCGCGCCCTGGGCGGCCGACACACAATTCTTCAAATATCCGAAGAAGGAAGGGCCCTATCGTATCGCGCTCGCGAACGGCTATATCGCCAATACCTGGCGCATCCAGATGATCCAGACGGCCAAAGCCTATGCCGCGCAGCCGGACGTCGCCAAGAAGCTGAAGGAATTCAAGGTGGTATCGACCGGCGAGGATGTGCCGGCGCAGATCTCGGCGATCAATAACTTCATCGACTCCGGCTTCGACGCGATCGTCGTCAACGCCCAGAACCCGACCGCGTTCGGGCCCGTGATCAAGCGCGCCAAGGAAGCCGGTGTCATCCTGGTTGCCTTCGACAACATCCTCGACACCAAGGACGCCATCAACGTCAATGTCGACCAGAAGGGGCTCGGCGAATTGTGGGGCAAATGGCTGGTCTCGCACGTTCCGAACGGCGGCAAAGTGCTTGAGGTGCGCGGCGTCGCGGGTACCTCCGTCGATACCGACCGGCACAATGGCATTCACGAGGTTCTCAACGCGTCGGGCAAGAAATGGGATGTCACCGAGGTCGTCGGCAAGTGGGACGACGGCGTGGCGCAGAAAGCCACGGCCGACGCGATCGCCACCAGCGGACCGTTCGACGGCATCACAGGGCAAGGCGGCGATACCGGCATCGTGCAGGCGATGATCGACGCCAAGCATCCGTTCGTGCCGTTCGGCGGCGAGACGGAAAACGGCTTCCGCAAATTCTGCGCGGCGCATGCGGCGGACGGGCTGAAATGTTCGTCGGCCGGTACCGGCCCGGCGCAGGTTGCCGTTGCCATCAAGACGGCGATTGCCGCGCTCGAAGGCAATGTCGTGCCGCAGTCGGTCAAGCTGCCTTTGGCCATCGTCGAGGATCCGAACTTCAAGGCAGGGCAGGACTACTTCCCCGATCAGTCCGACAATTTCTTCGTCGGCAATTCCTTCCCGACCTGCGGCATCAATTTCACCGCGCAGGAAATCATGGGCCAGACCAAGGAAAACAAATAGTCTGACGGACCGGCGTCGCGGAAGCCGCGGCGCCGGCCGCTTGATGCCAATCACGAACTGGCCTGGGGAGGGCTGATGAACGGCGCGGCTCCGCTCTTCCGCATGGAAGGCATATCCAAGCGCTATGGCGGCGTGCGCGCCCTGGAAAAGGCCGATCTCACCGTCACGGCCGGCAGCATCCACGCCATTCTCGGTGAGAACGGCGCCGGCAAATCGACTTTGATCAAGGTCATGGCCGGTGTCGTCGCGCCGGATGAAGGTACCATGACCCTGGACGGCCGCGAGGTGACATTTGCTTCGCCCGCCGCGGCAAACCAGGCCGGCATCGTCTGCATCTTTCAGGAGCTGTCGCTCATTCCGGAGCTGAGCGTCGCCGACAACATCGTCATATCCGATCCGCCGAAACGCTTCGGCATGATCGACCGCAAGGCGCAACGGCGCCTCGCGGAACAGGCGCTTGCCCGCGCGGGTGCCGCCGATATTCACCCCCTGGCGCTGATCAAGGACCTGCCGCTCTCGCGACGACAGATGGTCGAGATCGCCAAGGCGTTGGCCAGGAAGCCGCGCATCCTGATCCTCGACGAAGCGACGTCGGCGCTGACCGCCGCCGATGTCGCGAAGGTCTTCGAGGTGCTGAAGCGGTTGCGCCAGGAAGGGCTGGCGCTGCTCTATATCTCCCACCGAATGAACGAGATCTCCGAGCTTGCCGACCAGTGCACGGTGTTTCGCAACGGCCGCAATGTCGCCAGCTATCGGGCTGGATCGAAGAGCGACAACGAAGTCGTCGAGCTGATGATCGGCCGGGAATACAGCCACATCTTTCCGCCGAAGCCGACCAGGCCCCAGACGGTTGCGGCTCCTGTGCTGGACGCGCGCAACCTGTCCTGGAGCGATAGGCTGGACAATATCTCGCTCTCGGTTGCGGCCGGCGAGGTCGTAGGATTGGGCGGGCTCGACGGCCAGGGTCAGCGTGAGCTGCTGCTGGCGTTCTTCGGCGTTCTGCGAGGTCTTTCCGGGCAGATCCTGGTCGACGGCAAGCCGGTTTCGATTGCCAGCCCCGCAGCCGCCAGCGATGACCGTATCGGCATGGCGCTGATCCCGGAAGACCGCAAGACGGAAGGGCTGATGCTGCCCATGACGGTGCGCGAGAACCTTTCCTTCGCAGCACTCGACAGGCTGTCAAAGGCCGGCGTCATCGACTGTGCCGCCGAGCAGCAGCTGATCGATGACATGGTCGAATTGCTGGCCATCAAGACGGCGGGGCTCGATATCCCTGTCGGGGCGCTGTCCGGCGGCAACCAGCAGAAGGTGGTGATCGCCAAATGGCTGATGCGGCAGCCGCGCATCATTCTGCTCAACGATCCGACGCGCGGCATCGATGTCGGCACCAAGCAGGAGCTCTATCAGCTGATGCGTAAGCTCGCCGACGCCGGCGCCGCGATATTGTTTTATTCGACCGACTATGACGAGCTGATCGGCTGCTGCGACCGCGTGCTCGTGCTTTATGACGGCGCCATCAAGCGCGAGCTGGTTGGCGCCGATATCACCGAGCACGCGCTGATCGCCAGCGCGCTGAATATCCACGGCGGCAGCGAGCGGGCAGAGCAAGGAGAGGGCGCGTGAAGGATTGGCGCTATTGGCTGGCCGAGCAGCGCGGGACGCTGCTGGCGTTCGCCATCTTCATCGTCATGTTCGCGATCTACAGCGGCAATCATCCAGCCGGCTTCACGGCCAATGTCGTGCAGACAGCGGCGAACAAGGGCGTTCTGCTTGCCTTCGTCGCGATGGCGCAAACGCTGGTTGTGATCACCGCCGGCATCGATCTCTCGGTCGGCATGATCTTCACGCTGACCAATTGCATGGCTTCCTGGCTCGTCATCGGCACGGGTCTCGAGACCGCGTTTGGATTGGTGGCTGTGCTTGGCACCGGGCTCGTCTGCGGGGCGATCAACGGCGCCATCGTGATCTACGGGCGCCTGCAGCCGATCGTCGCCACGATAGCCACCGGCGCCGTCTATTTCGGTCTCGCGCTGCTTTTGCGACCGGTTCCCGGCGGATCGGTCAACGAGGATGTCGCCGATTTCCTGACAGGGCGCTTCTTCGGCGTTGTGCCCGCAAGCCTGATGGCGCTGTTCGTCGTCGTGCTCGTCGTGTGGGTGCCGTTCCGCCGCTCCGAGCTCGGCCGCGCCGCTTACGCTGCCGGCTCGTCCGAGACGGCCGCCTATATGTCAGGTGTGCCGATCCGCAGGGGCAAGTTCCTTGCCTACACGCTGGCCGGACTGCTTGCCGCGATCGGCGGCCTGTTCCTCACCTTCTTTACCTATACGGGCGAGGCCGCCTATGCGAGCGGCAATGCCTACACATTGTTCTCGATCGCGGCTGTTGTGCTCGGCGGCGTCTCGCTGTTCGGGGGCAAAGGCAGCGCCATTGGCGCGATCTTCGGGGCGCTCGCCTTCCGCACCATCGGCGACCTGCTTTTCGTCTTCGATTTCGACCCGCTCTGGCAGCCGCTGTTCCAGGGCATCATCCTGTTGATCGCGGTCAGCCTCGGCGCCTTCGCGCTGTTTCGGGTGCGCAACCGGCTGGAGTGGTTCCTGTGAGCGAAACGACGCTTGGCGGCATCGCCAGCCGCATGCCGAAATTCATCCGCCGCGCCGATCCGGCGGTGGCGACCGCCTTTGCCTGCATCGTTATCCTGCTTCTGCTCGGCAGCCTCTATTCGCGCAGTTTTCTCTCGCCGGAATATCTCCTGCAGCAGCTGAAGGTCGCGTCGTTCCTCGGCGTGATCGCCACCGGCATGATGCTGGTGATCCTGCTCGGGCAGATCGACCTTTCCGTGCCGTGGTCGGTGGCGACCGGCGCGATGATGGCCTGTGCCGCTGCAGCCTACGGTTCGGTCGGCGTCGCGCTCGCGATCCCGTTCGGCGTTCTGTGCGGGGTCGCGATCGGCATCGTCAACGGCGTCGGCGTGGCTTATCTGCGCATTCCCTCGATGATCATCACTCTGGCCACCAACGCCGTCGCGCAAGGATTGATGGTGGTCTATACGGGCGGGTTCTCGCCGCAGGATTCGGCGACGGCGGCGATGCGCTACCTTGCGACCGGCTTCACCATTCCGGGGGTGCCGAATGCCGTGATCATCTGGGCGCTGATAGGGGCGGCAATGGTTTTCGTGCTGACCCGCACCTCCTTCGGCCGCGCCGTTTACGGCATCGGTAATCGCGAGCGCGCCGCCTATCTTTCCGGCATCGACACGCGCCGCGTGGTGCTGATTGCCTTTGCCGTCTCCGGCGGGCTCTCGGCCTTCGGGGGCGTCCTGCTCGCGGGCTACGCATCGAAGGCGGCGCAGTCGATGGGCGACGCCTATCTGTTGCCGTCGATCGCCGCCGTGGTGCTGGGCGGCACTTCGATCCTCGGCGGCCGCGGCTCATATCTCGGCACGGTCGCCGGCGTGATCCTGATCACGCTGCTGCAATCGATCCTGTCGGTCATGCAGATGCCGGAGGCAGGGCGTCAGATCATTTACGGCGTCGTGATCGTGGCCATGCTTTTGCTCTATGGCCGTGCGCCGGCAAGCCGCTGACTGGGGATGAAGGATCGCAAGGTCACAGCCGTCGGAGGTTTCCATTGAACGACATCCGGTCAGCGCCGGCCATAGTCGTGATGGGGGTCGCCGGCTGCGGCAAGACGGTGATCGGCGAAGCGCTGGCCGAGGCGCTGGGCGCGGTCTTCATCGAGGGCGACCGGTTGCATCCGCCGAAAAACGTGGCGCGCATGGCTCGCGGCGAGCCGCTGACGGATGCGTTGCGCGAGGGTTGGCTCGATGCCATCGGCGAGCGCATGGCAGCTTCGGTCGGCGAGGGACACAAGCCGGTGGCGGCCTGCTCGGCGCTGAAGCGCAGCTACCGGAACCGGCTGCTCAGCTTTTGCCCGGGCATCGTCTTCCTCTATCTGAAGATCGATCGCGAGACTGCCCGGCGACGGGTGTCGGGGCGCAAAGGCCATTTCATGCCGGCGAGCCTGGTCGACAGCCAGTTCGCGACCTTGGAAGAACCGGAGCCGGACGAAGCGGCGGTGACGGCGGATGGCGCGCGGAGCGTCGCCGCCATCCTTAAACAAGCACTGAGTTCAAGCCCCTCGAGTTGAACAGGTTCCGGCGACGCAGTTTTCAGTCTTCGTTCTGATGCATGTCGTTGATCCAAAACCGCTGCGCATTTGGGCGACATGCACTATGCGGCGTCGGCGCCGATCGCGGCTTGATCCTGTTGTCCGGTGAGCCGGTTGGCGCTCGACCAGGCCATCATCTGCTCGGGGTACAATTTGACCGCTTCCAGCAGCCGGTCGCGCTTGAGCAGGATATAGGCCGCTTGCAGAACGAGGTTCTTTGCCGCCACGTCCTTTGCCGGCCGGGATGCAGGCTGGGCAGCGTTCGGCTTCAGTTCGGGACTGACGATCGCCCGGTATTCGCGAAAGGGCACTGTCTCCAGGGTCGACATGCCAAACAGCGCAGCGCCGGCGCGCGCCGCAAAATTCGCCGGCGCAGAGGCGAGGTGGGTCCAGCCACGCTCGCCCATGGCGCTCTCGGTGAAGGTAGATCCCGCGTGGATGGTGTTGGTCATCAGCACGACTCCGTTCTCCTTCAGTGCCTTCTGGATGCGCGCCGTAACCTGGTAGGCTTCGGCGCGCTCGAAGACGATGCGGCTCTTCAGAAACCGGTTTTCGACCTCGACCAGCGGCCTGTTGATCACATGCAGGCCGAATTTGCTTTCCGAAAAGCCGTGAAAGTTGACGCTCACCTGGTGTGCTTCGATGCCGGCTTCGAAGAGGGCGCGCTTGCCCATGATGGTCTGGGCGATGAACTGATCGCACCAGACGATGGCGCCGCGGCCGCGCTGCAAGGCCTCGCGCAAGCCGTCGATGCCTTCCAGCCGGATTGCCGGCGACCAGCGCCTGCTAGGCGCCAGATGAGCGGCAAGCATCAGACGGCGGCGATGCGCGGCGGCGAGATGTCCCCTGAAAAGGCTTCGCGTGTCGGCATCATCGCCAAGCACCGCTTTGATCGCCACGTCATAGCGCGCGAAATCCTTGCGAAAATGACGCTTGCGTCGAAGCGTCGAAACCCAATCGCAGATCGGCGCCCACCAGGCTACCGGCAACACCGCCGCCACGCCGAGATAGAACAAGGAAAGCAGGCTTTCGCGCAGATCCTTGTTGGAGACGCTGCGCAACTTACCGGGGCGGAGGAGCTTGCGGCTGAAGAAGCGGACGGTCTCGCCGCGCTCCGGCACTGCAACGTCGGCGATGATCTCGGTATGATAGATGCTGGCGGATGACGGTTGCCGGTTGGCCCTGCGGGACTTGCCAAGCCGAGGCAGCCTCATGCGTCAGATACCCCCAAACCTTGATCCATCCGTCAGCCGATTTACAGCGTCTGTCGCGGACAGACAACCAACGGCGAGGCGGCGCGGCTGAGCGATCAGATCTGCGACGTGAGTTCGACCGGGAAATCGTCGTTGTCGGCGTCGCGCATGGCGGCAAGGCTGCGGTTGTCGAGCACCTCGGCGATCGCCTGGCGCACTTCCAGCATCATGTGACGGACCTGGCACGTCGCCTCGTCGCAGTCCTCGCAGCGCTGATATTGCGTGCGGCTGGCGCAAGGGATCGGCGCCAACGGCCCGTCGAGCACGCGCACGACATGGCCGATCTTGATCTCGGAAGCGGGCCTGGCGAGGCGATAGCCGCCTTCCTTGCCCTTGCGGCTCTGGACGAAGCCGGCATTGCGCAATTCGCCCAGGATGGCGTCCAGGAACTTCTTCGGGATGTTGTTTGCGACCGCTATGTCGTTGACGAATGCAAGCTGGCCAGCCGGCAGGCCGGAAAGATGCACGAGGGCCTTGAGGCCGTATTTGCCTTTTTTGGTCAGCATGCCCGATTCAGTTTATCAAACCCCAATCGCCTGCATCTGGCGGTTGTTTGTGTGCAAATCATGACAGTTTGGCCGCGCTACGCGGTTTGGCACAACAATTCTTCGACACAGGTTTAGGCACAAACGCCTTGATTCTTCGTAACGTTTTTCACATTGGCCGCGTTGATTTCGTCGGCAAAGTGATGCCGGCTCCAGATTGAAAAAAGCCGGCGATGGCGACGGCGATGACGGCTTGCCACTTCTTTTGATTGTAAGCGCTACCGGCTGCCATAGGCCTGATCGAGCAAGCCGCCTGCCGCGAAATGCTCTTTCTGCACCCTGTCCCAGCCGCCGAAGACCTCGTCTACCGTCAACAGGCGCACGTCGGGAAACTCGGCCTTGTATTTGGCGGCCACTGCTGCGTCGCGGGCCCGCAGGCCGTTGCGGGCGGCAATGTCCTGGCCCTCGGGCGAATAGAGGAATTCGAGATAGGTCTTGGCGAGATCGCGGCTACCGTGCTCGTCGGCGATCTTATCGACGATCGCCACCGGGAATTCGGCCAGCAGGCTGACTGAAGGCGTGACCTGCTCGAACTTGTCGTCGCCATATTCCCTGCGGATGCCGCGCGTTTCGGATTCGAAGGTGATCAGCACGTCGCCGATCTCGCGCTGCACGAAGGTGGTGGTGGCGGCGCGGCCGCCGGTGTCGAAGATCGGCACGTTGGCGAACAGCTTGGCGATGAACTCCTTCACCTTGGCGTCGTCGCCCTTGAAGGCCTCCTTGGCGTAAGCGGTGGCAGCGAGATAGGTATAGCGCGCATTGCCTGATGTCTTCGGGTTGGGGAAGATCACCTGCACGTCGTCACGCACCAGATCGTTCCAGTCCTTGATGTGCTTGGGATTGCCAGCACGAACAAGGAAGGACGGCAGCGAATAGAAAGGCGATGCGTTGTCTGGGAAATCCTTCTGCCAGTCCGCGGAGATCAGACCCCTCTTGACCAGGAAATCGACGTCGGTGACCTGGTTGAAGGTGACGACGTCGGCTGCCAAACCTTCCGCGATGGCACGAGCCTGCGCCGAGGTTCCGGCGTGGGACTGATCGACGGTCACGCCGGGATGCTGAGCGATGAAAGCCTTGTTGATGTCGGCAAACAATTCGCGGCCGACGTCGTAGGAGGCATTGAGCAGCTTGTCGGCCGACCAGGCTTGGGAGGACGCGAGGACGACGAAGCCGGCAAGCGTGGCAATACCCAGCAATAAGCGCTTCATGAAAACGGTCCTCCTCCAGACAATCAGAACTATGGTGTGACCATAAAAAGGAAAGCCTGGCTGCGCGAGGCACGCGGTCCGGGGGACGCACGAGCAGCGGGAAAATCTCCCGCCCGAACAGCCGCTTGGTAGGATTTTCTTCCAACCTGATTCATCGGGGCCACTGCCGCGCGCCCGGAAGCGGCAGGCGGCAAACAGGTCAGGAGGCCGGGAAAAGCTTCCAGCGCCTCGGCCTGAAAGCCACCCGGCTCTTCTGTGCCGCCGGATGATCGACCGGCAGCTCGATCTCGACGCGCTGACGCTCGCCGCCGATCTCGAGCTCGACCCGCCTTGTGCCGGCGACGCGGCGGCTTGCGGCGACCGTCCCGGCAATGCAGCCGCTGCAGCCGTCGAGCAGCTCGACATCGTGCGGACGAAAGTAGAGCAGGGCCTCCCCGGACGGCGCATGCGGCGCCTGCAGGCCGACCGGTCGGTCGGCGAGCCAGATCTCGCCATTGTCGACCTTGACCGGCAGCGAGCTCGATTCGCCGATGAAGCTGTAGACGAAAGGCGAGTTCGGCGTGTCGTAGATCTCGTCGGCCGAGCCGACCTGCTCGATGCGACCTTGGCTCATGACGACAACGCGGTCGGCGAGTTCGAGCGCCTCCTCCTGGTCGTGGGTAACGAAGACGGTGGTGTGGCCGGTGGCGTCGTGGATTTCGCGCAGCCAGCGGCGCAGCTCGCGGCGCACCTGCGCGTCAAGCGCGCCGAACGGCTCGTCGAGCAAAAGCACCTTGGGCTCGATGGCCATGGCGCGGGCGAGCGCGACGCGCTGGCGCTGGCCGCCGGAAAGCTGTGCCGGATAGCGCTTTTCCAGCCCCGACAGCTGGACGAGGTCGAGGAGTTCCGAGGCACGGCGGCGGATCTCCTGCGCCGAGGGACGCGCGGCGCCATGCCGGACCTTGAGGCCGAAGCCGATATTGTCGGCAACCGTCATGTGGCGGAACAGAGCGTAATGCTGGAACACGAAGCCGACATTGCGCTCCTGGATCGACTTCTGCGAGGCATCCTCTTCGCCGAAGAAGATGGCGCCCTTGGTGGGCCGCTCCAGGCCGGCGATCAGGCGGAGGAGCGTCGTCTTGCCGGAACCGGATGGCCCGAGCAGCGCGATAAGCTCGCCCGACCTGATGTCGAGCGAAACGTCGTGGAGCGCCGGAAACCGCTCGAACTCCTTGCGCACGTTGACAACGCGAACTTCCATACAGATCCCTCAATCAGCTGATGCATGCTATGCGGTTTCGGGCGGCATGCATCTAATGTCCGCGCGTCGCGGCAATCTCGGCGCCGTAGCGCATCTCCAGAAGTGTTTTCAAGACCAGCGTCACCAACGCCAGGCCGGCAAGCAGCGAAGCGACTGCGAAGGCGCCGACGGCGTTATACTCATTGTAGAGAATTTCCACATGCAGCGGCATGGTGTTGGTGAGGCCGCGAATGTGACCTGAGACCACCGACACGGCGCCGAACTCGCCCATGGCGCGCGCGTTGCAGAGTAGCACGCCGTAGAGCAGGCCCCATTTGACGTTGGGCAGCGTCACATACCAGAAGGCCTGCCAGCCATTGGCGCCGAGTGACAGGGCCGCCTCCTCGTCGCCATTGCCCTGTTCCTGCATCAGCGGGATCAGCTCGCGGGCGACGAAGGGGAAGGTGACGAAGATGGTTGCGAGCACAATGCCCGGCACGGCGAACAGGATGACGATGCCATGCGCCTTCAGCCACGCGCCGAGCAGGCCTTGCGCCCCGAAGAGGAGCACATAAACCAGGCCGGAAATGACGGGCGACACCGAGAACGGCAGGTCGATGAGGGTGGTCAGAAAGGCCTTGCCCTTGAACTCGAACTTGGCGATCGCCCAGGCAGCCGAGATGCCGAAAATGAGGTTGAGCGGCACGGAGATCGCCGCCACCAGCAGCGTCAGGCGGATCGCCGAGCGCGTGTCGGGGCTGGCAAGCGCCTCCGTGTAAGCGCCGATGCCTTTGCTAAGCGCCTCGTGGAAGACAACGATCAGCGGCAGAAGCAGGAAGACGGCGAGGAAGGAGAAGGCTATTCCCATCGCCACCCAGCGCACCGGCCGGCTTTCGGTCACCGCGGCCGATTGGCTTTCGTGGTGCGGTTCGTAGGATTTGATCTCGGGATCAGCCATAGCGCTTGCGGCTCCATGTCTGGACGAGGTTGACGACCAAAAGCATCACGAAGGACAGCGCCAGCATGATCGCGGCGATCGCGGTCGCCGCCTCGTAATTGTATTCCTCGAGCCGGATGACGATGAGGAGCGGCGCGATCTCCGACTTGAAGGGCAGGTTGCCGGCGATGAAGATGACCGAGCCGTATTCGCCGACACCGCGCGCGAAGGCGAGCGAGAAGCCGGTGACGATGGCCGGCGCCAGTCCCGGGAAGAGCACGCGGGTGATGGTCTGGAAGCGGTTGGCGCCAAGCGTGGCGGCAGCTTCCTCGACCTCCCTGTCGAGCTCCTCCATGATCGGCTGGACGGTGCGCACCACGAAGGGCAGGCCGATGAACACCAAGGCGATGACGATGCCGAGCGGGGTGTAGGCGACCTTGATGCCGAGTGGCATCAGAAGCTGGCCAATCCAGCCATTCGGCGCATAGAGCGTGGTGAGCGCGATACCGGCGACTGCGGTGGGCAAGGCGAAGGGCAGGTCGACCATCGCATCGGCGATGCGGCGGCCGGGGAACCGGTAGCGGACCAGCACCCAGGCGACGATGGTGCCGAAGACGACGTTGATCGCGGCGGCCAGGAAGGCGGTGCCGAAGCTGATCTTCAGCGCATTGAGGGTGCGCCGGTCGACGGCGATCGCCCAGAAGTCGGTCCAGCCGAGCGCGGCCGAACGCCAGACCAGCCCCGAAAGCGGGATGAGGATGATAAGCGTCAGGTAGGCAAGCGAGAAGCCGAGCGTCAATCCGAAGCCCGGAATGACACTCGGCTGTCTGAACCGCCACCCCGCCTTGGCGGGTGCTGTGTTCATGCTGTTCTGGATCGTCCCTTCTTACTCAGACCAGAGTGCCCTTCGCCTCGGCTCGGGCACTCGTACAATAGACCCAATCAGGTTCCATCCGGCCCATGGCCGCCATGCTTCATTGGGCGGGCTTGTAAATCTGGTCGAATATACCACCGTCGCCGAAATGATAAGGCTGCGCCTTCTTCCAACCGCCGAATTGCGGATCGTCGATGGTGACGAGCTTGATTGCCGGTAGCTTGGCGAGATCCTCGGCAGGCACCAGGTCGGGCTTGGCCGGACGATAGTGGTTCTTGGCGATGATGGTCTGGGCTTCCTTCGAATAGAGCCAGCTCAGATAAGCCTCGGCGACCTTGCGGGTGCCCTTGGCGTCGACATTGCCGTCGACGACGGCGACCGGCGGCTCGGCCAGGATCGAGGTCGGCGGGTAGACGATGTCGAAATTGTCGGCGCCGAATTCATCGAGCGCGAGATAGGCTTCGTTCTCCCAGGCGATCAGCACGTCGCCCAGCCCCTTCTGCGCAAAGGTCACGGTCGAGCCGCGGGCACCGGTATCGAGGACCGGGACATTCGCATAGAGCTTGCCGACGAACTCCTTGGTCTTGGCTTCGTCATTGCCGTCATTGGCATTGGCATAGGCCCAGGCGGCGAGGTAGTTCCAGCGCGCGCCGCCCGAGGTCTTGGGGTTCGGCGTGATTACCTGGACGCCGTCCTTCACCAGATCGCTCCAGTCATGGATGCCCTTGGGATTGCCCTTGCGCACCAGGAAGATGATGGTCGAGGTGTAGGGGGCCGAGTTGTTCTCGAACTTCGTGCGCCAGTCCGGATTGATCTTTTTCGTCTTTGCGGCAATGGCGTTGATGTCGCCCTCGAGCGCGAGCGTCACGACATCGGCGTCGAGACCGTCGATGACGGCTCGCGCCTGGGCGCCGGATCCGCCATGCGACTGTTGGATGGTAACGGTTTCCCCGGTCTCCGCCTTCCAGTGCGCGGCGAAGGCCTCGTCATAGGCTTTGTAGAGCTCACGGGTCGGGTCGTAGGACACATTGAGAATGGTCGTATCGGCAAACGCGAAACCGAGGGTGCCGAACTGGACAGATGTGGCGACCAGCGCGCCGAGCAGTTTCCCGAAATGAGGGTTGGTCATTTCCGCCTCCGTTGAACGGCCCGAACTCTAGCGAATTTATAGAAATTAGATGCACTGAATGTTGCCTTTTTCATCTCCTTGCAGCAATTTTTCGCTGAGGGGTGGCCAGTCGAGGAAATATCTTCCTCACGTGGCGGCAACATGGATCCTCGTCAGCGGGCCTAATTAGAAGCGGTCGCGGTCACGGCAAGCCGTGTGGCCCTAGTCGGCGGTCACCGGAAAATCGAAGCGCTGCTTGGGAACGGCTCGTCGGCAAGGGTGAAATGCCACCATTCGCGCGCATAGTTGCCGAAGCCGGCGGCGCGCATGGCCGAAAGCAGCATCGTGCGGTTTGCCGTCGCTTGGAGGGGCAGCGGGCGGTGGGCCGTCTCGCTCGCCGAATCGAAACAGTCGAATCCGGTGCCGAAGTCGAGGGTGCCGGGGTCAGTCGCGCCGCAGGCGCGATGAGCCGCGGTTGTCTCGTCAAGCTCAGCGACGGCGAGGTCAACGGTCGAGCCGCGCGAGTGGCTGGACAGTTCGCCGACATAGCCTCGGAGATGAGGTCGCCGCGGTCGACCTTCGGATACCACTGCGGGTCGGGCGGGCCGCCTTGCCATGTCCATCTGCCCATGTCGGCGACGGCGCGTGCCGGGCGGTAACAGTCGAAGAGTATCAGCGTCAGGCCCTTGGCCGTTGTTGCTTTCTGGACGACGGACAGCGCCTTCGCCGCCGGCGCGGTCAGGATGCAGACCGGCGCTTCGTAGCCGTCGACCTTGCGCTGCAGGAAGTTTTCCAGCCCGGCATAGCGGATGTCCTGGCGAA
>NZ_RZSF01000190.1:0-12850 GCF_004023325.1 Mesorhizobium sp. M1A.F.Ca.ET.072.01.1.1
GTCGATGTTCTGGACGTCACCGCGTGCGCGCAGATGCTCGACCAGCCGGCGGAAGGCGGCGGCCTCGAAATCGCGTTTCCGTTCTTCGCTGAGTTCGGTCATTTCGTGGTCCCCGGCCTCTCGGCCGTTTTTTAGGCCGGCCCGGTGCGCGAGCCGAACATCTTCACCTCGTGTATATCGGCACGGCGGTCGACGGCGTCAACGATCGGAGCCAATCGCTCCGCCCATTGAACAGCGCCAGCGCGGTCGGCGATCAGGTCCTGACGGATCTCGAGCAGGGCATGGGCATAGCCGTTGACAATGGCATGGCGGAACATGGTGTCGCCGCGCAGCGCGCCGTCGTACGGCTCGTTGTCGCCGACGATCAGCGCCTTGTCTTCGGCCAGCATGTCGATCAGCGGCCGCGCAACGCGGTCGTCGCGGTCCCACAAGATGCCGACATGCCAGGGGCGGATGAAGCCTTGCATGCGAGGGGTGAAGGAATGCACCGAGAAGATGAACGGCGCATTGCCGGAGGCCTGCGCCACCGAAGAAATCATCGCCCCGACGGCGTCGTGATAGGGGCGGTAGAAGCGGTCGAGCCGTCTCTCCCGCTCCTCGGCGGCCATGGGATAGTTTCCCGGCACGACGGTACCGTCATAGAGCTGGCGGATCAGCGTCGGGTCGTCCTCGCCCCGGTTGGGGTCGATCAGAAGGCGGGAGAAGCCGGCCAGCACGGCCGGCGCATCGAGCGCCGCCGCCAACTCGCGCGTCACCGTCTCGACGCCGATGTCATAGGCGATGTGGCGCTCGAACTCGGCAGCCGGCAGGCCGAGGCTGCCATACTCTTCCGGCAGGTCGCGGCGGGCGTGATCGGCCAGAAGCACGATGCCCTTCTTGCGGTCGCCCTCGACGATGTCGAAGGGCGCGAAAGCTGTGGATCGGGTCATCGGCTGAAAACGGTCTGTTCGCTGCGTCCGGGCGGGGTGGTATCGTCATTCCACGAAGAGGACTGAGGCGCAATGCCGTTGTTTGGCCACGGTTTCTGCAAAGAATCCCGGATGGGACGCCAAATCGTCCACCGGACCCTTCTAAATCGATTGGAATTGAATAAAACGGCGCGTTGACATGCGCCCGGAGTTTGCTGAAAAGGTGCTTCGACGATGCAGATGTGGTTCGCCAAGGGTTTTGGATTGGGTTGCGCCGGCAGGCTGCGCAAGCGCCTGAGCCTGCCGCTCCTGATCTTTGGCGCGGGCCTGTGCGCGCTCGCCGCGACCTCGCCGGCGCGCGCCGACTTCCGCGTCTGCAACGCAACGCAGAACCTGGTCGGCGTCGGCATCGGCTATCGGGCGAAGGCGGGTTGGATCACCGAGGGCTGGTGGCACATCG
Organism: Mesorhizobium sp. M1A.F.Ca.ET.072.01.1.1; assembly: GCF_004023325.1. NCBI lineage: Bacteria > Pseudomonadati > Pseudomonadota > Alphaproteobacteria > Hyphomicrobiales > Phyllobacteriaceae > Mesorhizobium > Mesorhizobium sp. M1A.F.Ca.ET.072.01.1.1. Next base: position 1,369 of record NZ_RZSF01000190.1, read on the forward strand.
AGGGGTCGACCTGCAAGACGCTGATCGAGGGGCCGCTGTCATCAAGGTTTTACTATCTTTATGCAGAAGACGCCGAGCGCGGCGGGCGTTGGGACGGCCCGATCAACATGTGCGTCGCCGAAAAAGAGTTCAAGATTGCCGGCGTGAATGATTGCGTCGCCCGGGGCTTTCAGCGCGCCGGATTTCAGGAATATGACACGGGCGAGCAGGCAAGCTGGATGGTCCAGCTGACTGACGAGCCCGCAACGGGCGGCGCGCCAGCGGCTCCCGCTCCGGGAACGAACAATCAATGAGACGTAACCGCAAGGTCAAGATCCTCGCCACCATCGGTCCGGCTTCCTCCTCCGAGGAGATGCTGCGAAAGCTCTTCGAGGCAGGCGCCGACGTCTTCCGCATCAATATGAGCCATACCGACCATGAGCTGATGCGCACGCTTGTCGGCCGCATCCGGGCCGTCGAGGCGGCGGTCGCGCGGCCGATCGGCATTCTCGCCGATCTTCAGGGGCCAAAGCTCAGGGTCGGCAAGTTCGCCAATGGCAGGGAAGCACTGACCGTCGGCCAGACCTTCACGCTGGACGACAGTCCGGAACCCGGCACGTCGAAGCGCGTCTACCTGCCGCATCCGGAAATCCTGAACTCGGTCGAGGCCGGTCACCGTCTTTTGATCGATGACGGCAAGCTGGAGCTCAAGGCGGTCAAGAGCGACGGCAAGTCGATCACCTGCACGGTGGTCGCCGGCACCGGCATCTCCGACAAGAAGGGCGTCAGCCTGCCCGACACCGATCTGCCGGTCGGCGCGCTGACCGAGAAGGACCGCGCCGATCTCGACGCGGTGCTGGCGGCAAGCGTCGACTGGGTGGCGCTGTCCTTCGTGCAGCGGCCGGAGGATCTGGCCGAAGCGCGCAAGATCGCGCGCGGCCGGGCCCTGATCATGGCCAAGATCGAAAAGCCGCAGGCGGTGGCGCGCCTGGCCGAGATCATCGAACTCTCCGACGCGCTGATGGTCGCACGCGGCGATCTCGGCGTCGAGATGCCGCTCGAGGCCGTGCCCGGCATCCAGAAGCAGATCACGCGCGCCGCCCGCCGCGCCGGCAAGCCGGTGGTGATCGCGACCCAGATGCTGGAATCGATGATCACCGCACCCGTGCCGACCCGCGCGGAGGTCTCGGATGTGTCGATCGCCGTCTTCGAAGGCGCGGACGCGATCATGCTTTCGGCCGAATCCGCCGCCGGCGCCTACCCGGTCGAGGCGGTCGCGATGATGAACCGCATTGCCACCAAGGTCGAAGCCGACCCGACTTATGCCGGCATCATCAACGCCCAGCGCTCGGAACCGGAAGCGACCGGGGCCGACGCCATTTCTCTCGCTGCGCGCGAGATCGCGGAGACGCTGAAACTGTCGGCGATCATTTCCTACACCGCCTCTGGAACAACTGGTCTGCGCGCCGCGCGCGAACGGCCGCAAGTGCCGATCGTGGCGCTGTCGCCGATCGTCAACACGGCGCGCCGGCTCTCGCTTCTGTGGGGTACGCATTGCGTGGTCTCGGAGGACGCTATCGACCTCGACGATATGGTCGACCGCGCCTGCCGCATTGCCCTCGAGGAAGGCTTCGGCAAGCCCGGCGACCGCGTCATCATCACGGCGGGCGTGCCGCTGAGGACGCCCGGCTCGACCAACATGCTGCGCATCGCCTATGTCGGATCAGAGACGCACTAAGCTATGCCCGTATTCAGGTGGGTCCGGCCTATGAGGCGCGCCTCCCTGCGCTTCCGGGGCCCATGTGGTTAAGTCGCTCCGCTCCGGTTCTGGGAATCCGCTCTGCTCGGCTCGGCCTAATTTGAATCCCGATGCCCTTCCGGTCCCGAGCTTAGCCCGGCGCCAGCTCGGCGTCCGGCACCTTCAGTTCCGGGTACCTGTCAGCGCCTTGCGCGTCGCCGGCGATCCGGCTTTCCACAACACTCGCCATCGACTGCAAGTCGACCGGCGCGCCCGCCGCCCTTTCGATGGCGCCGACGACGAGGTCGGGGGCGATCCAGTCGGGCTTGTGGCCGAGATTCGCGACCCAGACCAGCTCGGCGCCGGGAATGTCGCGTTCGAGGCCGACGGAATGGACCGTGGCATAGACCACCTTGTCGTGATCGCCGGAGATGACCAACGTCGGCGCCTTGATCTCACGGTAGCCAGGCGAGGCCGCGCGCACATAGTCGTAAAGTTGGGCCACATCGCGGGCGTTGGCGCGGAAGGCGGGCGGCCTCAGCACAAGCGGAATGGAAGCCTTGCCGATATAGCCCTTCGGCACATTGTTCGGTGAAAACACGCAGGCCGTGGCATTGCCGATCCGCAGCATGCCAGCGGCGGAAGCAATGGTCTCCGAAAAAAGCCAGCCGACCACCGGAACAGCCGTCAATTTGTAATACCAGGCGGTCGCGCCGCCCGGCCACGGATGGCTGACGGGCGCCAGGAAGACGAGGCCGAGCGTCTTTTGCGGATGCTGGCACGCGAAGGCGGTAGTGACCGCGCCGCCGAAGGAATGGCCGACGATGATGGCCCTTGCGATGCCGAGCCGATCCATCAGCGCGGCGACAGTGTCGGCCTGCGCCGCCAGCGTTTCGTTGTCGCCGCGCTCGGACCAGCCGAAGCCCGGTCGGTCGAGGAACAGCTGCTCGGCGCGGCCCTCGAGCAGAGGCCTCAGCGGCAGCATCTGGTCCTTGAGATTGGCACTGGCGCCATGGATGAAGACGACAGGCGGCAGACCGGCGCCGGCGGCGGGGACGTGGACATAATGGATGCGGGCACCATCGATGTCGGCGAATGCGCCGATCGGCGGATTGCGACGCTCGATCAGCCAGACGCCGGCGCGGGTAATGCCGGCAAGGGCGATGAGGAAGGCAACGAGGAGGAGCGCGAGGCAGATGAGGTACATGCGGAAAGTACGAGGGCGAGTGGATTTAGTTTAGGAGCACGGTGAGTTTGGCGAGCTGGCGGCCTGCTGCCAGCCCCAATTATTGCCCGCTTCGGTGGAGTATCGCAAACGCTCGGCTTGGCCGGGCTTGTCAAGGTCGTCGTCACCTTGCGCGAAGGCTGCAGCGTTCTGCACCACCGTCGCGGCGCGGAAAGTCACGGCGTGGGTCGTTGGCTCAAGCCCGAGGATGACGAAGAGCTGCCCTCAAATGCCCTCGCCGGCCAGGTCTTCCGACAGCGTCGAGACCTGGCCCTGGGCGCTGCGCATCATCGGATAGATGGTGAGCACCTTCTGCCAGGCTTCCAGCGCCGACTGCTTGTGGCCGGTCTCGTCCATGATCTGCGCGAGACCCGACAGCGCGCCGAAATGGCGCGGTTCGAGCCGCAGCGTGTGGTCGATGTCCGACATCGACTTTCCATAGTTCTTCATCAGGAAATGCACGGTAGCGCGGCGGTTCCAGCCTTCGGCATAATCGGGCTGCAAGGTCACCACCTGATCGAGGAAATCGAGCGCGACGTCGAATTTCTGGTCTTCCGCCGCCCTTTGCGCCCATCGCATCATCAGGTCGATCGAGGCGCTGCCGGACTGGTTCCACTCATTCCAGATGCGGCCGGCGATGCGTTCGGCGGCCTTCTCGTTGCGCTCGCGTCTGAGATCGGCAAAGAGCTGGTCGAGCCGTCCCTGCCTGGTCGAGGCGACCGGCGGCGGCGTGATGGCGGGCGGCGGCGAAGCGGCGGGCGGCGTGGCCTCATCCTGCGCCGAAGCGGGCAAGGTCGTTCCGGAAAGGACGAGGGCAATGAAGAATGCAAAAAGAATCCGCATGTCCGGAATCTAGTCCCGGACGGCGGATCGTCAAAATGATTTTAGCGTGAGAGGGCCGGCGAACCGGAAGTCGACATCAGCGGGCGCGGCGCTTAGCGCCGCGCGCAAGTCTCAGCCCTGGCGCGCCTTGTAGCGCGGAGCGGTCTTGTTGATGATGTAGATGCGTCCCTTGCGGCGAACCAGCCGGTTGTCGCGGTGACGCGCCTTGAGCGCCTTGAGCGAATTTTTGATCTTCATGGTCTTGCCTGTTCGGTCGGGGGCCCGGTCCCGGGCCGAATTTTAAAGGCGCGCCCGAAAAAAGCGCGCCTTGAACTTGCGTGGCTCATAAACGAGGAGCCTTGCCCGTGTCAACCGCAAGCGGGCGGCTCTTATGCCGCAAATGGTGCGCTGATCAAATATTCGCCATAGGTAACGCACCGCATTGCGCGACTCAGAGGCGGCTGGAATGTTGCGGGCCACGCCAGAGCGGGACATAGGTCCCCTCCGGTTATGTCTATTGTTTAGCCGCATTTCTGCGACGCCAAGCGATTCCTCTAGGCTGCAGATGCTCTCAGCGAAACGGAGTCTTATCATGCGCCGTCTCTTTCTGCCCGCATGCCTTGTCCTCATCGCGACGGTTCCGGCTGCATGGGCCGAGGACTGCGACCGCAGCGACGACAGCCAGTCGATGATGAATATCTGCGCCAATGCCGATTATCAGGCGGCCGATGCCAAGCTCAACGCCGCCTACAAGGATATTGTCGGCCGCAACGACGAGAAGGCCAACAAGTTGCTGCAGACCGCACAGCGCGCCTGGATCACCTTCCGCGACGCCGAATGCGCCTATTCGACCGCCGACAGCGAGGGCGGTTCCATCCACCCGATGGAGGTTTCGCAATGCCTGACGGAGCTGACCACCGAGCGCACCAAGCAACTCACCTCCGGCCCCAACTGCCAGGAAGGCGATCCGAGCTGCGCCAGCCCGGACGAGGACGAAGACGTGCAGTAGTCGGCGTTAGCGCCGACGCTCAATGCGCGTGAAATGGCCCATCTTGCGGCCGGGCCGCGACTCGGCCTTGCCGTAGAGATGCAGCATCACGCCGGGCTCGGCGAGCAGCACCGGAACCTTCAGCATGTCATCGCCGATCAGGTTTTCCATGACACAGTCGGAATGCCGTGCAGGCGAGCCCAGCGGCAGGCCGGCGATGGCGCGGATATGCTGTTCGAACTGCGAAACGATGCAGGCGGCTTCCGTCCAGTGGCCGGAATTGTGGACACGCGGCGCCAGCTCGTTAGCCAAAAGCGAACCGTCGGCAAGCACGAAGAACTCGACGCCGATGACGCCGACATAGTCGAGCGCCGCAAGGATTTTTGCTGCCGCTTGCTTCGCCGCCGATGCGGTGTCCGGTGCGATGGCGGCCGGCAATGTCGACGTTCGCAATATGCCTTCGCGATGGATATTCTCGGCCGGATCGTAGGCTGCAACCGAGCCGTCCTGCCCGCGCGCGGCAATCACCGAAATCTCGCGCTCGAAAGCGACCAGCGATTCGAGGATCAGCGGCACATTGCCCATCGCCTCGCAGGTGCCGGCAAAGCCGCCGGTCTCCATGTTGCGGAAGACGCGCTGGCCTTTGCCGTCATAGCCCATGCGGCGCGTCTTCAGCACGCCGCTGCCGCTGAATTTCTTCAGCGCGGCCGTCAGCTGCTCGTCATTGTCCACTGGGCAGAATTCGGCTGTGGGAACGCAGATGCCGTTCAGGAAGCTTTTTTCGGTCACGCGATCCTGCGCGATTTCCAGCGCGCGGGCCGGCGGACAGACGGGAACGCGCGCCGCGAGTGTCTGCGCCGCTTGAACCGGGACGTTCTCGAATTCGTAAGTGACGACAGTGCTGGCGCCGGCCAGTTCGGCAAGGGCCGCCGGATCGTCATAGGCGGCGACGATCTGACGATTGGCGACCTGCGCCGCCGGGCTGTCGGCCTGTGGCTCCAGGACGATGGTGCGATAGCCGAGGCGGGCGGCGGCCATCGCCAGCATGCGGCCGAGCTGGCCGCCGCCGATGATGCCGATGGTCGATCCCGGGGCCAGGCTCACGGGGTATCTGCCGGTTCGGTGGCGACCTTGGCGGTCTGTGCGGTGCGCCAGGCATCGAGGCGGGCGGCGAGTTTTTCATCGCTCAGCGCCAGGACGGCTGCGGCGAGAAGGGCGGCGTTGGCGGCACCGGCCTTGCCGATCGCTAACGTGCCAACCGGAATGCCGGCCGGCATCTGCACAATGGAGAGCAGCGAATCCTGGCCGGACAACGCCTTGGATTCCACCGGCACGCCGAAGACAGGCAGCGGCGTCATCGCCGCCGTCATGCCGGGCAGGTGCGCCGCGCCGCCGGCGCCGGCGATAATCACCTTGTAGCCGGCCGCCTTGGCGCCCTTGGCGAATTCATAGAGGCGGTCCGGCGTGCGGTGTGCCGAGACGATCAGTTTTTTGTGCGGGATGCCCAGCGCGTCCAGCGTTTCCGCCGCCTGGCGCATCGTCGCCCAGTCGGACTGGCTGCCCATGATGATGGCGACTTCGGCACGCTGATCGGTCAAGGTTTTCGCTCCCGGCGGCAAAGGCGCGCCTTAGCGGAATTCGCCGGCAGCCGCAAGGATTGTCGCGGCTGCGGACCGACAGTGGCGAGGCTTAGTCCGGCCAGCGCAGCGCCCCGGATGAATCCTTGCGCGACGCTTTCATGGCATCCGCGGGACGCTCCTCCGCGGTCAGCACGGCGCGCAGCCGCTCGGCGACGATCTCGGCCTCGCCGGGATGCAGGTTGCACGGGTCGAGGAAGAAGTGTCCGCGCTCGACCTCATGGTTGCGCACGATGACGGGCGGCGAGCCGGCGGCCAAAGCCGAGGCTAGGCCCGCGGCGGTGAAGCGGCTCTCCGGACGGACGAAGACCTGCAGGCGGTCGAGCGGGTTGGCGGTTGGGTCGGGCACGATCTCAGCGCCAATGCCCGGAATGCCTTGCAGCGCATCCTTCCACAGATCGAGCGCTGCCTCTTCGCGCCGGCGGATGCCGGTATGGTCGCGCTTTTCCCAGGCGTCGAGCGCCGCCATGGTGCCGGCGATGCTTTCCTTGCCGACCTTCATGGCCCGGGCGACGCCGCGATTCTGCAGATAGGCGGCGCGCACCAGATCCTTGCGGCCGGTGACGATGCCGCTGGTCGGGCCACTCAGGAATTTGTGGCCGCTGTAGACGACGATGTCGGCGCCTTGCGCGAGAAATGTCCGCAGATCGTATTCCGAAGCGGCATCGACGATCACCGGCACATTCTTGGCGTGGCAGATCTCGCAGAACTCCTCCAGCGAAAGCATGCCGTACTGCACCGTGTGGTGGGCGACGACGTAAAGCGCGGCCGCCGTGCGCTCGTTGATCGCCTCGCGCACGTGGTAATCCTGCGTGACGCTGACGGTGCCCGCCGGAATGACCTTGGCGCCGGCCACGCGGATCGACTGATCGATCGGCGCGCCGTAATTGACGATATGGCCGAGCTGGATGACGACCTCCGATTTCAGCCCTTCGGTGTCGTCGGGCAGCCGTTCGATGGCCAGCAGGTTGGTGCCGGTCATCGCGCCGGCGATCGCCATTGTGATGCCTGAGGCGCAGCAGGCGGTGATGAAGCCGGCCTCGCTGCCGGTGAGACGGGCGACGACTGCGCTCGCGGCGCGCTGCAAATCGTCCATCTCCACCCATTGCGAGGCGATCTGGGCCATGGCGCTGATCGCTTCCGGGACGATGATGGAAGCGCCGAGCGTCGTCATCGTGCCCGAGACGTTGATGATCGGACGCAGTCCCAGCCGCTCGCGGATCGTGGTGTTGGAGCCGTTCTCGGAATAGGTTTTCATGGTAGCAGATCCCAGTGTCAGGCGGCGATCTCGACGACCGCTTCGATTTCGACGGTGATGTTTCCAGGCAGCGAGCCGACGCCAATCGCCGAACGCGCGTGGCCGCCGATCTTGTCGAAGACGTCGGCGAAGAGATCGGAGCAGCCATTGACCACCTTCGGGTGATCGCTGAAGGTCGGCGTCGCATTGACGAAGCCGAGCAGCTTGACGACGCGCACGATGCGCCCGAGGTCGCCCGCCGCCGCGTGCATGACGGCAAGCAGGTTGAGGCCGGTGAGCCGGGCATGCTCATAGGCCTGTTCGACGGTCACGTCCTCGCCGACCTTGCCGGTGCAAAGCGTGCCGTCGGCGCGCAGCGGCCCCTGGCCCGAAAGGAAGATCAGCCGGCCGCTCTCGGCATGGGTGACGAAGTTGGCGATGGGCGTCGGCGGCTCGGGCAGCTTCAGGCCGAGTTCGGCGAGCCGGGTGTAAGGCGTCATGGAAGAATGCTCCTTGGATGGCATTTGCCATCCGATGTCAGAATTGCGAGGCGCGGAAGCGCGCCAAAAAAGTCCGCAGGCGCTCGTTCGTAGTCTCCGCGGCAAGCACCTCCTTCGGCGGCCCGACGGCACTGACGCCGCCGTCGGCCATGAAGACGATGCGGCTTGAGGCGTCGCGGGCGAAGGCCATCTCATGCGTCACCATCACCATGGTCATGCCGTCCTCGGCGAGGCTCTTCACCACGGCCAGAACCTCGCCGACGAGCTCCGGATCGAGTGCCGAGGTGATCTCGTCGAGCAGCAGAATCTTCGGCTCCATGGCGACGGCGCGGGCGATGCCGACGCGCTGCTGCTGGCCGCCGGAAAGCTCCGCCGGCAGGCTGTCGGCCTTGTGGGCGAGGCCGACACGACCCAGCCAATGCTCCGCGATCGAGCGCGCCTCGGCGCTGCTCTTGCCGCGTACCTTGGTGAGGCCGAGCATGATGTTGCCGGCCGCCGTCAGATGCGGGAAAAGGTTGAAGCCCTGGAACACCATGCCGGTCTCGGCGCGCATGGCGGCCAAGTCGCGCTCGCTGCGGCGCTGGCGCGCGCCGCCGTCGCGAAAACCGACCTCCTTGCCGTCGATGCGGATCGAGCCGCTGTCGTAGCTTTCAAGGAAGTTGACGCAGCGCAGCAGCGTGGTCTTGCCGCTGCCGGACGGTCCGATGATGGCGACCACCTCGCCCTTCGCCACCTTGAGGCTGACCGAGCGCAGTACCTCGACCGAGCCAAAGGATTTCGAGACCTCGGCGATATCGAGAAGCGCAGGGCTGTTATCGGAAGTGGTGGCCATCGTGCTATTCCCGGATGAAGGCAAAGCGCTGCTCCAGCCGTCGGCTGGCAAGCGAAAGCGCGTAGTTGACGCCGAAATAGAGAAGGGCGCCGAGGATATAGAGCGGCATCGCCTCATAGGTGCGGCCAATGACCTGGTTGATGGCCTGCATCAGATCGGTGATGCCGAGCAGCGAGACCAGCGCGCTGCCCTTGACCGCGTCGGTGACGCCGTTGATCCAAGGCGGCAGGAAGCGGCGGAAGGCCTGCGGGAAAATCACGTAGGTAAGGCGCTGGCGAAAGGTCAGGCCAATCGCCATCGCCGCTTCCGATTGGCCTTTCGGGATCGAGGCGACGGCACCGCGCAGATATTCGACGACCTGCGCGGTCTTGAACAAGGTCAACGCCAGCACCGCCGCCCAGAAGGACTGAAGATGCACGCCGACGGCCGGCAGGCCGTAATAGACGAAGAAGATCAGCACCAGGATCGGGATGCCGCGGACGGTGTCGCTGAAGATCCGCACCGCCCAGCGCAAGGGTGCGGGCCCGTAGACGAGGCCAACGCCGAAGACAACGCCGGCGATCAACGACAGCACCACGACGAGCAGCGACACCCAAAGTGTCAGCGCGAAGCCTTCGGCGAGGAACGGCAGGGCGTAAGCGATCTGGCCAAGCATCAGCGCGCCGTCCTATACCAGCGCTCGACCAGCCGGAGCGCGAAGAGCAGGGCGTAACCCGTCACCAGATACATCGCCGTCACCACCAGATAGACCTCGACGATGCGGAAGGTGTTGAAGTTGATCCATTGCGCGCCGTAGGTCAGCTCGGGCACCGAGATGACGGAAGCGACGGATGTGTCCTTGAACAGCGAGATGAAGGTGTTGGAAAGCGCCGGCAGGGTGATGCGCATCATCGTCGGCAGCCGCACATGGACAAGCCGCTGCCATGGCGTAAGGCCGATCGCCTTGCCGGCATCGATCTGGCCGCGCGGCACGGCTTCCAGGCCGGATCGGAACACCTCGACGAGATAGGCGCCGCTGTAGACGGCAAGCGTGGCGACGAAGGACGTCTGCGCGCTGTAGGCCAGGTCGATGACGGTCGGCAGACCGTAGAAGACCAGATAGACCAAGAGGATCAGCGGCACGTTGCGGATGAATTCGACGTAAGACGCGATAATGCCGCGCACGACGCGCCCGGCCGAGACATACCAGACGGCCAGTACCAGCCCGATGACAATGCCGATGGCGATCGAGATCACGGCAAGCTCGAGGCTGAGCAGCAGTCCGCCCCACAGCTTGTCGAAATGGCGCCAGATCAGGTTGAAATTGAGCGTATAGCCCATGCGTCCGTCTCAATGGCCTGTGGTGACGATAAAGAATTCGCCACTGCAGGAACCCGTGTCGAGGAGAACAGGCGGAAGGGCGCTTGTTGCGGCCCTCCGCCGGCTAAAGTCAGACGGGCCTCGTCAGATGACCGGGAAGCCCGGATGGCGCGGCGGCGGCTCCTGGCCGAAATATTCCTTGAAGGCAGCGTCGTAGAGCGCCGTCTCGTGCCCGAACATGGCGATGGTGAAGGTCTGGTTGACGTAGGTCAGCCAGTCGAGGTCGCCCTGCCTGATGGCCGCGCCATAAAGCATCGAATACCAGCTCTTGCCGGCGTCGAAATACTTGTCCGGGTTGCGCGAGGCGAGCCAGCGCACGGTGGAGAGGTCGACCGCGGCGGCGTCGACGCGCTTGGATTCCAGCGCCTGCAGCACGTTGGCCTGGGTGTCGATCTGCATCACCTGCGCCTGCGGCAGGGCAAAGTGCACCGAGTTTTCGGCATCGACATTCTGCAGGATCGAGATGCGCGTGGCCGAGCCGTTCGCCAGCAGCTTGTCGAAAGTCTTGTTCTCGGAGCCGGGCAGCGTCAGCAGCGCGACGCCTTCGACATAGTAGGGGCGCGAGAAGTGGATCAGCTGCGAGCGCTGCGCCGTCATGGTCATGAACTGGATGGTGATGTCGACCTTGTTGGTGGTCACGTTCGGAATGCGCTGCGCCGGATCCTGCATGACGAATTCGACCTTGGTCGGGTCATCGAAAAGGCCCTTGGCGAGGATGCGCCCCATGGTGATGTCCATGCCGACCAGCTCGCCGGCATCGTTCTCGAAATGCCACGGCGCGTTGGTGCTGCCGGTGCCGACGATCAGCTTGCCGCGATCGAGCGCGGTGCGCAGCACGCTGTCGGACGCGGCTTGCGCGGCGGCCTTCTCGGCGCTGACCGCGGTGAGCGCGCCGGCGGTGGCAAGTCCGGCCATTCCCAATTTCAGAAAATCACGTCTTCCGGATGTGTCGTTCACGGCGACCTCCTTTGGTGGTGTGTTCCCCATGAATACACGCGTCAGCAATCGATATACGATTGTCTCTTACAAGAGACGTATGTATCCTGTACAAGACAGATACTAACACCGGGAATTGACAATGCAAGATGGTGAAACACTGACCGAGTGGCAGTCCGGAAGTTCGGACGAAGAGAGGCCCGCGAACTCTCGCGAAAAGGGTCTCAAC
>NZ_RZSF01000191.1:0-12846 GCF_004023325.1 Mesorhizobium sp. M1A.F.Ca.ET.072.01.1.1
GGCTGCCGACGCCAAACGCAAATATGACCGCGCCAGCGATCTCTACAAGCGCGGCACCGGCACCCAGGCCGATTACGACACGGCCTCGGCTTCGCTGGAGACCGCCAACGCGCAGGTCGGCCAGGCGGAGGCGAACCTTGCCGTCGGCGGCCTGCCGGCGCGGGCCGAAACGATCAGAGCTGCCGAGAACCAGGTCAAGCAGGCGCAATCGGAATTGGGGCAGGCCGAGTGGCGCCTGTCCAAGCGCGTGCTGGCGGCGCCTTCGCCCGGCCGCATCGACGACGTGATCCGCAATCCCGGCGATACGGCCGGACCGACAGCGCCGGTGATCTCGATGCTGCCCGACGGCGCGGTAAAACTCAGCGTCTATGTGCCGGAGACGGCCTTCTCCTCGGTCAAGGTCGGCACGCTGCTCAGCGTCCGTTGCGACGGTTGCGGGCCGGATTTGAAGGCACGCGTCAGCTATGTGTCGCCCGATCCCGAGTTCACCCCGCCGGTGATCTATTCGCTCGAGAACCGGCAGAAGCTGGTCTATCTCGTCGAGGCGCGGCCGGAGGGCGATGCTCATCCCTTGCAGCCCGGCCAGATCGTCGATGTCGACCTGGCGGATATAGGCAGATGAACGTCATCGACGTCCGCGGGCTGGTCAAGCGCTTCGGCGACAAGACCGTCGTCGACCATGTCACGATGACGGTCGCCGAGGGCGAGATCGTCGGTTTCCTCGGGCCGAACGGCTCGGGCAAGACGACGACCATCCGCATCATGTGCGGGCTTTTGACGCCGGATGCGGGCGAAGGCACGGTGCTCGGCTTCGACATCCTTACCGACGCGCTCAAGATCAAGCGCGAAGTCGGCTACATGACGCAGAAATTCTCGTTCTACGAGGATCTGACGATCGGCGAGAATCTCGAATTCGTGGCGCGGCTCTACCAGCTGAAGCCGGTCGAGGAGTATGTCTCGCACACCCTGCAGGAACTCGGCCTGACGACGCGCCGCAACCAGCTCGCCGGCACGCTTTCCGGCGGCTGGAAGCAGCGGCTGGCACTCGCTGCCTGCATCATGCACAAGCCGAAGCTGCTGCTGCTCGACGAGCCGACGGCTGGCGTCGACCCGAAGGCGCGGCGCGAGTTCTGGGACGAGATCCACCGCCTGGCCAGCGGCGGGCTCACCGTGCTGGTCTCCACCCATTACATGGACGAGGCCGAGCGCTGCCACCGCATCAGCTACATCTCCTACGGCAAGATGCTGGCCACCGGCACAGTGGACGAGGTGGTGAGGAATGCCGGCCTGACCACCTTCGTGCTGCAGGGACCGCGCCTCGACCGCGTGGCCGAGGCGCTGCAGGGGCGTCCGGGCGTCGACCAGGTGGCGCCGTTCGGCGCCACGCTGCATGTCGTCGGCTCCGACAAGGCAGCCCTCGAAAAGGCGCTCGCCGATGTCGAGAAGAAGCACAAGGGCGTGACGGTGGCGCCGGGCGAGACCAGCCTGGAAGATGTCTTCATCCAGTTCATGTCCGGCTCGAAGGACAACATGGCATGAGAGATGGCGTGAGAGCGATCTTTTCATTCGCGAGACTCGGCGCGCTGCTGATCAAGGAATTCATCCAGATGCGGCGCGACCGCATCACCTTCGCCATGATGCTGGGCGTGCCGCTGATACAGCTGGTGCTGTTCGGCTATGCCATCAACAACGACCCGAAGAGCCTGCCGGCAGCACTCGTCGCGACCAGCAGCGATCCCTACACGCGGGCGATGGTCTCGGCGCTGCAGACCACCGGCTACTATCGCTTCGACCATGTGGCGCAAAGTGCGTCGCAAGCCGAGTTCCTGATGTCGCGCGGCGATGTCGCCTTCGTCGTCACCATCCCGGCCGATTTCGCGCGGCGGGTGGAGCGCGGCGACAATCCGCAGATCCTGATCGAGGCCGACGCCACCGATCCGGCGGTGGCGAGCGGCGCCATCTCGACGCTGAGCACCGTCGCCGGCCAGGCGCTGCTGAGAGCGCAAGGCATGCAGGAAGCGGCCAAGGAGGCAGCGCGCGGCCAGCTCGATGTCGTCGTGCACCGGCGCTACAATCCGGAAGGCATCTCGCAATACAATATCGTTCCCGGCCTGCTCGGCGTCATCCTGCAGATGACCATGGTGATGATGACCTCGATCGCGCTGACGCGCGAGACCGAGCGCGGCACGATGGAAAACCTTTTGGCCATGCCGTCCAGCCCGCTTGAGATCATGCTGGGCAAGGTGCTGCCTTACCTGGTGGTCGGCGCGGTGCAGGTGGTGGTGGTGCTGGCGGCGGCGAAGCTCCTGTTTTCCATTCCCTTCATGGGATCGCTGTCGCTCCTGCTCTCGGCGGTGCTGGTGTTCGTGCTGGCGCTGGTGCTGCTTGGCTACACGATTTCGACGATCGCGCGCACGCAGATGCAGGCGCTGCAGCTCACCTTCTTCTTCTTCCTGCCCTCGATCATGCTGTCGGGCTTCATGTTCCCCTATCGCGGCATGCCTGGCTGGGCGCAGATCCTTGGCGAGATCTTTCCGCTGACGCATTTCTTGCGCATCACCCGTGCCGTCATGCTGAAGAGCGCGGAACTGCCGGCTGTGGCGACCGAGATCGGCTGGCTGGTGGTGTTCGTGGCGTTGTTCGCCGGCGTTGCGCTGGTGCGGTTCCGGCGGACGCTGGATTGATCGGCGACTGATCGATCAGGCCGCCGCCGCCATGATTTCCGCGTAGGTGCCGAAATCGACATTGCCGCCGGAAAGCACCACCGCCACGCATTTGCCGGCGAGATCGATCTCGCCGGTCGCGAGCGCCGCGAGCGCGACGCAGCCGCCGGGCTCGACCACCAGCTTCAAGTACGCCATGGCGTCGCGCATGGCTTGCGCCGTGGCCTTGTCCGAGACGGCGATGGCGCCGGCGAGGTTTTTGCGGTTGATCTCGAAGGTGATGGCACCGGGCTCGGCGGTCAGGATCGCATCGCAAATCGAGGTGTGGCCGGGCTCATTCGAGACCCGCTCACCCTTGGCGAGCGAGCGGCGCGTGTCGTCGAAATGCTCCGGCTCGACCGCCCAGATTTGCGTCCGTGCCGAAGCGTCCTTCACAGCGACGGAAATGCCGCTCGACAGACCCCCGCCGCCGCAGGGCACGACAATTGCGTCCAGGCTGACGCCCAGCGCCTTCGCCTGGCGCACCAATTCCAGCCCGATCGTGCCCTGGCCGGCAATGATGGCCGGATCGTCGAAAGGCGGCACCAGCGCCATGCCCTTTTCGATGTAGGGACGAACGATCGTCAAGCGGTCGTCGTTGAAGCGGTCGAACGGCACCACCTCGGCGCCCATCTTGCGCACATTGCCGACCTTGAGCGCCGGGGCGTCCGCGGGCATGGCAATGACCGCCCTGACGCCGAACATGGCGGCCGAAGCGGCGACACCCTGCGCGTGATTGCCGGACGAAAAGGCGACGACGCCGCGGCTGCGCTCTTCTTCGCTTAAGCACGACAATTTGTTGTAGGCGCCGCGGATCTTGAAGGAACCGGTGCGCTGCAGCGTCTCCGGCTTGAACAGGATGCGGCCGCCATAGCGCTTGTTGAGCTCCGGCGATTCGATCAGCGGCGTTTCGACGATCAGCCCGGAAAGCCTGGCGGCAGCGGCGTGGATGTCGGAGATGCCGGGGAGGGCGGTCATGGTGGGCCTCGTGGGAGAATGATGCCCATATGCTGCACGGAAAACGCGGCGGCGCGCCAACGAAAAAATGTAATGGAGACAATATTGGCGATGATAGCGTCGACGGCCGTCACCTTCGTCAGTCTCAGGCGGAGCAAGGAGCGAGGCGACGCGGGAATCCATGTCGGCACCTTCGCGATGCGGGCAGCCGAAGCAGAACGGACACTCTTCGCAGGTACTTCCAGAGCGCGCTCTCGCTTCTGCATTCCGTAATAAGTGGTCGCGGCATGGATCCTCGGGTTAGGCCCGAGGATGACGAAGCGAAGGGCGGCCGCTGCTCACCCCAGCAGCGCGCGCGTCCGCTTCTTGCCGCCGAGCTTGCGCCAGCTGTTGAAACGATGCGTGGCGGCAGCAAAAGAGATCTTCATCTGCTGGGCGACCGTGTAGCGCGACTTGCCGTCGTCGAACATGCGGTAGCAGCATTCGACGCCTTCCTCGGTCAGCTTGCCGTCCAGCGTCTTGTTGTGCGGATTGGCGGGGTCGAATTTTTCGGCCTGCTGCTCGACCAGGCCTTTGAGCCGCTGCAGGTCGGCCTCGATGCTGGCGATGAGATCGAGAACCGGCTTTGGATCGAATGCGTGCGGGGGCTTCTTGTCCGTCATCCCGTGTTTCCTTCGTTTTTGGCTAATGCGTTCCATATAGGTGAACATTCGGCAATAATGAAGGGTGCGAGCGGAAAGCTGGATCGACGAATTCTGCCTGTCCCGCGGCGTTCGCGATTGACCCTCGGCAAACGATTCCCTAGTTTAGAATCGTTCTAAACTAGGGTGATTTTCTCATGCTTTCCCGTGTTTTCGGCTTTGGCCGCCGCTCCTTCGATTCGCTGTCGGAGCAGGAAATCCTGGCGCTGGCGATTTCGTCGGAGGAGGACGACGGACGCATCTACCGGGCCTATGCCGACGGGCTGGCACAAGAGTTTCCACAATCGGCCAAGGTGTTCGAGGCCATGGCGGAGGAGGAAGACGGCCACCGCGATTCCCTCATCGAGCTTCACCGCAAGCGCTTCGGCGAGCGCATCCCGTTGATCCGGCGCGAGCATGTGCGAGGCTACTACGAACGCAAGCCCGACTGGCTGGTGCGGCCGCTCGGCATCGAGCATGTGCGCCGTCAGGCCGAGGACATGGAGCGGCAGGCTTATCGCTTCTATGTCGAGGCGGCCAAGCGCACCACCGATGCGTCGACCCGGAAGCTGCTCGACGAATTGGCGGCGGCGGAACTCGGCCACGAGAACTCCGCGCATGAACTCGAACAGGAGCACGTCCCGGGCGAGGTGAAGGAGGAGGAAGCGACAACCGAGCAGCGCCAGTTCATCCTCACCTATGTGCAGCCGGGGCTGGCCGGGCTGATGGACGGGTCGGTGTCGACCCTGGCCCCGATCTTCGCCGCCGCCTTCGCCACCCATGCAACCTTCCAGACCTTCCTCGTCGGCCTCGCCGCCTCGATCGGCGCCGGCATCTCGATGGGCTTCACCGAGGTGGCTTCCGACGACGGCAAACTTTCGGGGCGCGGCTCGCCGATGAAGCGGGGGCTCACCGTCGGCATCATGACGACGCTGGGGGGACTCGGCCACGCGCTGCCCTATCTCATTCCCTATTTCTGGACGGCAACGATCGTTGCCGCGATCGTCGTGTTCTTCGAACTGTGGGCGATCGCCTTCATCCAGAACCGCTATATGCAGACGCCGTTCTGGCGCGCCGCCTTCCAGGTGGTGCTGGGCGGCGCGCTGGTGTTCGGAGCGGGTGTGCTGATCGGCAATGCGTGAGGGCCGACCCTCCTTCTCCCCTTGCGGGCCAATTACGCATCAGGCCCACAGGGGAAGGGAGAGCCGCGTTTCACCCATTCACTATGCGGCTGTCTTTGGGCGCTTCAGCCCTTTCATTTAGCCCGTAATCGCGCACCACATGGGCGATGCGCAGACGATAGCCGGCAAAGATGCCGCCACGGCCGGCCTTCTGCGCCTGCCGGTGCTCCTCGGTGTTGCGCCAGGCCTTGACGGCTTCCTCGTCGCGCCAGAAGGACAGCGAGAGCACGCGCCTCGGATCGGTCAGGCTCTGGAAGCGCTCGACCGAGATGAAGCCATCGATGCCGTCGAGCAGGGGCTTGAGCTCGGCGGCGATGCCAAGATAGGCGTCACGTTTTCCCTCCGCCGGCTCGACTTCGAAGATGACGGCGATCATGCCTCTATCCCTTCTTTGACCGTTACGTCGGTGCGAAAGACCTGCCTCGGGCCATGCGGTGCCGAGACCAGTTTCAGGAAGATCCGGTCTTCCTTGAGAATGAATTTCTCGCGCCGCGCGAACTCATAGTTTGCCTTGCCGGCCGGGTCGGCGGCAAGCCGCGCGCGATAGGCTTCGTAGGCCGCGAGGTTCTCGATGTTGTAGGCCGCGTAAGCCGTGGTGGCCGAACCCTCATGCGGCGCGAAATAGCCGATCAGCTCGGCGCCGCAGCGCGGAATGGCCTGACCCCAGGCGCGCGCATATTGCTCGAACGCGGCCTTGCCGAAAGGGTCGATCTCGTAGCGGATGAAGCAGGTGACGGTCATTTCGGTCTCCTCGTCGATTGGCTTACTGGGTCGGTGGGCTTGCTGGCGGCGACGGTTCGACCACGGTCGAAACATCGCTTCACCGGCTGTGCTAGACGTTCTGGTGTCAGCAGCGTTTGCCGAGCTCCTTGAGCTCGCCTGAGAATAGTGCTTCCCCTCACGGGAATGCTTCGATGAGGATCGAACTATGCGTGAAGGACCCGATATCGCCCGCATCGCCAGCCTGGTCGGCGACCCGGCCCGCGCCAACATGCTCAACGCGCTGATGGGCGGCACGGCGCTGACCGCGTCGGAGCTGGCGCTTGAAGCCGGCGTGTCGCTGCCCACCGCGTCCTCGCATCTGTCCAAGCTGATGGACGGCGGGTTGCTGACGCTGGCGAGCCAGGGCCGGCATCGCTACTACGGCCTTGCCGGCCCGCAGGTGGCGGGCATGCTCGAGGCGATCATCGGCGTCGCCGAGGCGGTCGGCCCGAAGCGGGTGCGGCCCGGCCCGCGCGACGCGGCCATGCGCGTGGCGCGGGTGTGCTACGACCATCTTGCCGGCGAGCAGGCGGTGGCGATGCTCGACCGTCTGGGCGACCGGAAGCTGCTGCTGCGCCAGGAGCACGAGATCAGGCTGTCGCCGTCAGCCATTTCGCATTTCGCCGCGCTCGGCATCGAGATCGACAGCAAAGCGAAGCGGCCGATCTGCCGCGCCTGCCTCGACTGGAGCGTGCGGCGATCGCATCTGGCCGGCGCGCTGGGCGCCGCCATCCTCGACAAGGTCATCGTCGAAAAATGGGCGCGGCGCGACAAGGACAGCCGCGCTGTGGTGTTCTCGCCGAAGGGCAAGCAGGAGTTCGAGAGGGTATTTCTCGCGTGACGGACTGGCCGGCTCGGCTGTTGGCTAAGCTCGCTTGAGCGGTTTGCCCAGCTTGAAGAAATCCGCCCACGGATCGGCCTTCTTCAGCTGCTTTAGCGTCGTGGCGTCGCCGAGCGGAAACGCATTGGGCGGCAGGCCCTTCTCGATCTCCGGCCAGGTCACCGGCATCGACACCGTCGCGCCCTTCTTGGCGCGCGAGGAATAGGGCGCGACCGTGGTCGCGCCGCGGCCGTTGCGCAGGTAGTCGACGAAGATCTTGCCGGTGCGCGCCTTCTTCGACAGCGTCGCCGTGTAGCGGTCGGGCGCGGCCTGCTCCAGGGCGCGGGCGAAATCATGGGCGAAGTCCTTCACCTCGTCCCATTCGGCGGAGGGCTTGAGCGGCACCAGCACGTGATAGCCCTTGCCGCCAGACGTCTTGACCAGCGTCGGCAGCGACAGGTCGTTCAGCTTGGCTCGGATGTCGAGGGCGGCGGCACGCACCGCCTCGACCCCGATGCCTTCGTCCGGATCGAGATCGAAGATGATCTGGTCCGGCTTTTCCAGTTCGTCGACAGTCGAGCCCCAGATATGAACCTCGACCACACCGTATTGGACAAGGGCTGCAAGCCCGTCGAAATCCCTGATGAACAAGATCTCCTCGCCGTCGGTCGGATCGTTCATCCTGGCGATCTTGTCGCTCATGCCCGGTGAGGCATGTTTTTGGAAGAAGCGCTGGCCATGGATGCCATCCGGCGCCCGCACAAGGCTGAGCGGCCGGTTGACGACGAATGGCTCAATTCGCGGCCAGACCAAGGCGTAGTGATCGAGGAGATCCTGCTTGGAGACCTTTTCGTCGGGCCACAGCAGCTTGTCGGGATGCGACAGCTTCACCGAGGTCTTCGCCGTTCCGGCCGAGGGTTTTGTCTCGGTCCTGCCGCTGCTCGCCTTTGCTCCGCTTTTTGTCTTGCCGTCGGCTTGCTTCGGCTTTTCCTGCACCACGTCCTCCGCCGGCTTGTCCTCGCGCAGCCCCTGGAACGAGGCGTGGCGGATTATATGGTCGGATGTCCAGCTGCGGAACTCCACTTCGCCGACAAGCTCGGGCTTGACCCAGACGAGGCCCTTGCCCTTCGGCACAGCGGCGGAAAAAGGCGACTTCGTCGTCTTGAGGCTGTCGAGCTTCTTCTTCAGGTCCGCAGCCACCTTGCCGGAAAAGCCGGTGCCGACGCGGCCGGCATAGTTGAGCCTGCCGCTTTCATGATAGCCGACCAGCAGCGAGCGCAGGCCGCGCCCGGTCTTGTCCGACGGAAAGTAACCGCCGATGACGAATTCCTGGCGCAGCGTGCATTTCGATTTGATCCAGGCGAGGCCACGGCCGCTGCGATAGGGCGCGTCGGCGCGTTTCGACACCACGCCTTCGAGACCCATGCGGCAGACATGCTGCAGCATGACGCTGCCGGGTTCCGCAAAATGATCGCTGAAGCGGACGGCGGATTGCTCCGACCGCTCGCCGAGCAGTTCGGCCAGCGCCTGCTTGCGCTCGACCAGCGGCTCGCGGCGAAGGTCCTCGCCATTGAGCCGCATCAGGTCGAAGACGTAGTAGATGAAGCGGTCGGTGCGGCCGGCCGAGAGATCCGCCTGCAGCATGGCGAAGGAGGACACGCCGCTGTCGGCCAACACGACGATCTCGCCGTCGATGATGGCGTCGCGGCATTTCAGTCCGGCAAGCTCGGCCACGACCGGACCTTCGAACTTCTTCGTCCAGTCAAGGCCGGTGCGGGTCAGCAGCCGGACATCGCTGCCGGCGATCTGCGCCTGCATGCGGTAGCCGTCGAACTTCACCTCATGCACCCATTCCTCGCCGGAAGGCGCATTCTTTTCGAGCGTCGCCAGCTGCGGCTCGACGAATTCGAGGCGTGGGGATTTTGCCTTGCCTGCAGCCGGCTTGTTGGAATGCCAGACCCTTGGTTTGGCGCCCTTGGCCGTCTTGCCTTCGCCGATCTCCTCGATGGTCAAGCCCGACTTTACCGATTGCGGCGCCTCTACAAGTATGTCTTCACCAGGGCGGGCGGCGGCGTCATTGGATTTGATCAGCAGCCAGTTGTCGCGCTTTTCGCGCGGGCGCGGCTTCAGCCTGACCAGATGCCAGCGACCGTTGAGCTTCTGGCCTTCGAGCTCGAAGTCGATATGGCCCTTCTTCATGCCCTTGGCCGGGTCGCCGTCGGGGATCCACCGGCCTTCGTCCCAGACGAGGACGGAACCGCCGCCATATTCGCCCTTCGGAATGGTGCCCTCGAAAGACGCATAGTCGATCGGGTGGTCCTCGACATGCACCGCCAGCCGCCTCTCGTGCGGGTCGAGACTCGGTCCGCGCGTGACCGCCCAGCTCCACAACACGCCATCATGCTCGAGCCGAAAGTCATAGTGGAGCCGCGTCGCGGCATGCTTCTGGACAACGAAGATGCCGCCGGCGTCGGTCTTCTTGCTGGGCGCGAGCTGGCCGGCCGGCTCCGAGGTTTTCCGGAAATCGCGCTTGGCGTGGTATTGCTCGAGGCCGGCCATGACATCGTGCTCCTATGCGGATCTGCGCCTGGACGTAGACGCCACGGCGACCTCCCTGGCAGGCGGGTGCCATCGCAACGGCCAAGGCTCCGCTTCGGTTCCGGGCAGGCGAAAGGCCGGCGGCTGTCCGCCGGCCTTTCGGGCTCACAATTAGTTATTCGGCAGCCTGCAGATTGACCTTGCTTTCCGCGATCTCGGTGAGCTTGCGGTCGGTCGCCTCTTCTTCCTTGAGGTTCTTGGCCAGCACATTGGCGCAGTCGCTGCGGCCGAGCTGCTTGGCCCAGGCGATCAGCGTGCCGTAGCGCGTTATCTCGTAATGCTCGACGGCCTGAGCCGAGGCGATCAGCGCGGCATCGAGGACCTCCTTGTCCTCCACGTCGCCGCTCACGTCGTCAGCCTCCTCGAGGATGCCGTCGATGGCGGGGCAGTTGACGGTCTTGGCCTTGACGCCATGCAGCTCGAATACCTGCTCGACCCGTTCGATGTGGCCCTTGGTCTGCGCGAGATGCTTCTCGAAACCGGCTTTCAATTGCGAATCCGTCGCCTTGTCGATCATCTTCGGCAGCGATTTCTCGATCTGTTTTTCGGCATAATAGATGTCGCGCAGCGTGTGGACGAAGAGGTCGTCCAGCGTCTTGATGTCTTTCGAAAAGAAACCCATGGCGGTTGCCTTCCATGTCTGGTGTTGTCCGGAAGTTGCGCGGCCGGTCCGCCGCCAACGCGGCCGGGTTTCGGCCCCGGCCTTGATCGATCAACGTCACCGCGCAGGGCAGGTTCCTGCCGGCGGACGACGCCGCACGGAAATTTCAAGCCACCTTCGATGCGTGAAACAGAAGCGCGCCCAAGCGACATAGAGACGAAACATATGTGATGCAAAAGTCACACGAGCCGGAAACGCGACAAAAGGCTTCGAAAGACCGCGAATCAGCCGCATTCCAGCCACGATGCAACGCGTTTCGGACCAGAAATTAACATCGCGTTCACCGACTATTCACGCCTCGAGGCTATGATCCTCGCAATTCGGAAGGGACATCCGAAAACGGGACAGGGACAGGAAAAATGAACTTCTGGAATCACATCGCCGGCTATGCCGCCGCCATCCGCGAATTCGTCGCGCCGACCTATCGGCCCGAGCGCTATTACATGCGCGGCCCGGGCCCGGCCTGCGCGCGCCGCGGCAACTCGCTCGGCATCGGCACGCACTGACCACGATGCTCGACAGCCGCCACAACAGCCGGATCTGCAAGCCGGTCGCCGACACCCGCGCCACGACCTATCGTGACGAGCGCCCCGCCGTCATCGACGGCAGGCGTGCGACAACGCCGCGACTTTGACGCCGCCGCCGGCCGGCTTAGTGTCCCCCTAGCCTAGTGCCTAGGGGCACAAGCAGCCGGGGCCGACATGACCGACCTGTCCGAACAGAAACGTCCCCTTCTCCCAGGCCAAGCTTACGATGCCCGCCAGCCGCTGCTCGTGTTCGACGGCGTCTGTGTGTTCTGCTCGGGCTTCGTCCAGATCGTCCTCAAGATCGACCGGAACAAACGCTTCCGCTTCGCCACCGCGCAATCGCCGCTCGGCGAGGCGCTGTTTCGTGAGCACGGCCTGCCGACCGAGGATTACGACAGCAACCTCGCCATCATCGACGGCGCCGCCTTCACGAAGCTCGACAGTTTCGTCGCCGTCATGGCGGCGCTCGGCTGGCCGTGGCGCGCCGCGAGATTGCTGCTCGTCCTGCCGCGGCCGCTGCGCGACTGGCTGTACGACCGCATCGCCAAGAACCGCTATGCGCTGTTCGGCCGCAAACACAGCTGCGAGATCCCCTCCGCCGAGCTGCGGCAGCGGCTGATCAGTTGAGATCGGAGGGTCGGATGAAGCTTCTGATTGTCCGCGGTTACGGCACCTTCGGCGGACGCATCGTGCAGTTGCTGGAGAGCGAGCCGCGTCTGACCTTGCTCGTCGCCGGCCGCTCGCTCGCCGAGGCGGAGGCCTATTGCAAAGGACGAGGCGGTACCAAGGCCAGGCTCGCGCCGGTGATTTTCGATCGCGACGCGGATTTTATCGCGGCTGGCTCGAACCGGCGCAGGCTTCGAGCGCGACCGTATCCCCGGCCGTCCCGCCAAGCTCGCGACAGCCCTTGGCCGTGCACAAGGTCCAGCCTCCCCCGGTTGCGCCGGAGGCCGCGAGCACCAGCCGCGGCTGTGGCCCGATCCGTGGCGCATAGACCCACCATCCGTCCCGCAGCACCGAGCCTTCCGGCGGCTCCATGCCGGCGCCGGAGCCCTTGACGCGCGCTTCGACGACGCGCAGACCTGCCGGCGTCACCTTCCAGTGCTCTTGCCAGCGCGTCCGTTCCACCGAATGTGTCCAGGACAAGGTAAAGGCGGCAACGGCAAGCGTCACCGACTTGCCGGCTGCGAGGATGCACAGGCTCATGCAGGGCCGGCCGCGGATGCCTGGCGCGCGCGCCAGCGGTGCCAGCCGATCCAGAGCAGCGCCAGCGCCCAGCCGCTTTCGTCGGTGAGCGGCAGCGCCGCCACCAGCAGCACGCCGGCGGCGAAGGCGACCAGGCGCTCCCACCAGGCCATGCGGCGGGCGAGGAAGCCGACGGCGGCGGCGCCCCAGAGCACGATGCCCATGCAGGCTTTGGCGACGATGTAGGCGACCTCGACCGGATAGCCGAACGAAGCCGCGATCGGGCCTGCATCCTGCAGCATCAGCGCCGGCGTGTAGACGGCCATGAACGGCACGACGAAACCGGCGATGGCGAGCTTCGTCGCCTGGATGCCGATCTTCAGCCCGCTTTCCTTGGCCATAGGCGCCGCGGCGAAAGCGGCGAGCGCCACCGGTGGGGTGAGATCAGCCATGATGCCGAAATAGAAGACGAACATGTGGCTGACGATGAGCGGCACGCCGAGCGACAGCAGCGCCGGGCCGGCGAGCGAGGAGGTGATGATGTAGTTGGGGATGGTGGGGATGCCCATGCCGAGCACCAGGCAGGTGAGCATGGTGAGCAGCAGCGACAGGAACAGATTGTTCTCGCCGATGGAGATGATCCAACCGATGAAGGTCGAAGCGATGCCGGTCAGCGTCAGCGTGCCGATGACGATGCCGACGATGGCGCAGGCGATGCCGACAGGCAGCGCGTTCTTCGCCCCTTCGGCAAGCGAGTCGACGCAGATGCGCAG
>NZ_RZSF01000192.1:0-12820 GCF_004023325.1 Mesorhizobium sp. M1A.F.Ca.ET.072.01.1.1
TGCATCGGCTGCCGACGTTCCGGCGGAACGAACCGCACGCGCCCTGGCGGCCTTGCGCGCCGGCTTCTTGCGCGGCTTGGCGCGGGCGACCTTCGGGGCGGAGGGCTGATTGACTTGTCCGGAAAACGGCTCCGTTCGTTTCAGCTTCGCCGCGGCGGCTCTCATAGCCGAGGGATCGAGACCCTGGCGCGGAAAGCCGAAGCCGGCGATCGCGTCGATCGGACCGCCGCGCACCATGCCGATGCGCACACCCGGCACGACTTCCTCGACGCGGCCTGTGCGGGGCGGCTCGCCGAACGATGCGAACTCGCCGATGGCGCTGACGATTTCGGCGCCGTCGTCGCCGGTGATGATGGTGGCATAGCGTGGCATGCAGAGCTTCCGCAGAATGGATTCAACTAAAAGGTCGAGTTCCCGCCCCGCCTGTCCTGCCGGACATCTCGCCCGCAAGGGGGACCATCGATCCCCTTCTTGCGGGGGATATGGCTGGCACGCCACAGGAGGATGCTGTCCCGTCGCCTCGCCAACTGGCGAAGCCACCAAGGTGAGGAGCCACAAAAAAACCCGCCGGGTGGCGGGTCGCTGGCGCAAATCAGCACCATGGATAAAATCATAGCAGAGCTGCCCTCACCTGACAAGGCTCTTAGGCAAATTTTCCTAGCTGCTTGTCTGCAGCCTTGCCGGGAAGCGACTTTCGCTCGCGCACCGACAAATTGTGGCCCAGGTCTGAAAGTTCCAGAAATTTTTTCTCGGAACCACCTCCGGGCCGAGGGGTTCCACCCTTAGTCGCGACGCGACAGACTCCCGAACAGAGAAACGATCTCGCACAAGAAGGAGAAGATCATGCTCATCAAGATTCTTGCGGCATCGGCTCTGACCATCGGTCTGGCTACGGCTGCGATGGCTCAGAATGCAACGGGCGGTACCGCCGACACGGCGGGCAGCGGCCAGAGCATCACGGTGGACCCCACCACGCCTGCCAATCCGCCCCCTGATCAGATGGCACCCGATACAGGCACGACGGGCAGCATCACCACGGACGGCATGAATTCGAACGCCGATCGGAATTGCCCCGCGACGCCGCAGGGCGCCCAGCCGGATGCAACTCACACGTCGCCTGGCACGGCATCGCCGTCGGTCAACGATAATCATTGCGGCAAGTAGTAACGAGACGCGGCAGTTTCGTCGCGCGAGGGCCGTGGAGTTCCGCTCCACGGCCCTTTGCTTGGAAGGGAACCATGGCGGACGTGAGCCGTTGCAAGGTCGGGCGTGAGCCGTTGCAGAGTTCAGCAAGGAGAGACCCATGGCAGACGATGAAACCAACCAGGGTAAGGACACGAACGCAGCAGCCGCGCGCAACGGCAGCTCGACGTCCCAGGGCGGCGGCACAGAGCGGAGCAATCCGAGCCGCAGCAGCGCTGCCCGCAGCGGCAGCGCTTCGCGTACCAGCGCCAGATCTTCAGCCGCTTCGGAAGCGGCGATGAGGAAGCAGATCGCCGAATTGAAGCGCGAGGTCAGCCGGCTCAACCGCGCGCTTGCCGATCAGGCCGAGGAAGCCGCCAGTGCGACGCAAGGGTGGTACCAGAGCGCGGCCGACCGGGCCTCGGGCCTCTACAGCGGCGCGGCCGACCGAGCTTCTGAATTCTACGGCGGCGCGAGCGATCGCGCCTCACGCGCGGCAAGGCAGTTGCGAAGCCAGGCGCAGAGCGTTTCCGAAACCGTTCAGCAGAATCCCGGCACCGTTTCCACCGCCATGGTTCTCGGCGGCCTCGTCGGCCTGCTGATCGGCATGGCGATGGCGCGCAACTCGGACGCAGACCACGACTGGGCTCGCCCCTGGACCCGCTAGAGCGCCGACGGCCGCCCCAGCGCAGGCCGCGGAAGGAGGCCGGGCCCAGAGCCCGGCCTTTCCATAGCGGCGGGTTGGTGTGCCGGGTTGTCGTTGGTGTGCCCGGTTGGGCTGGTCATTAGCCGGACCTTATGGAATCATTCCCAAGGGGAATCGCGGAGAGCGGGCATGGACAAATCCGCCATGGCATCGGTCTTTCGGATGCGGCATGCGCCAGCAGGTATTTCAGGCGTTCGCAGCCTTGGCCGAGGCCAGGCGGATCCGGTCTTCCATTCGCGCCCGCTTGGCGAAGCCATCCGCTTCATTGCCGAGGCCGACGGCCAATATGATCTGAGCGCCGTGGCCATCTCCTATGGAGACCGCTCGACCCCGCCGCTGGGAGCCCGCGAGATCAAGCAGCTCTGGGCCGAATACGGCGTGCGCCTGATGGAGGCGTAAAGGCGGTCCCGGATCGGAAACGCCGCTCACGCGTTTTCAAGCGAGGTCAATGGGAGGAAGCGCCATGAACGTCGCCAATCTACAACTCGAGGGCCTGCTGATGGCCGTCGCGGCAATCAACCATACCCTGGTGCGCAAGGGGGTGCTGACGGTCGAGGAGATCGACATCGCGCTGCGCAAGGCCGAGGCCGTCGAGACGGGCGAGGACCGGTCCGAGGCGATTTCGGCGTCGAACCGCGATGCGATCAACTTCCCGATCCGCCTGCTCGAGCTCGCCAACCAATGCCAGCCGGAAGCGGACATGCCTTCCTTCTCCAAGCTGGCGCGCATGGTCGGGCAGATGAAGGAACCCTATAACGATCAGATGTGAAGTGGCGGCGCCTCACGCCCGGCCCGGCCAACCCTGTCGGACGGCGAGCAACTTGCCCGGCCCATGCACGGCGGCGAAGAAAAGGCCGGCGAGGAAAGTGAAATGATCGACGAAGAAGCCGAACTCGGCCTGGTTGCCGGTCCAGTGCGACGGGCCGTGGAATGAAAAGCCGAGGAAGATCACATAAACTGCCGCGACCAGCGCCGCCGGCGTGAAGAAGGCGCCGGTGAGGAAGGCGATCACCAAAAGCACCTCCAGGATCGCCGCGCACCAGGCGAGAAACAGCGGGAACGGAAACCCGGCGGCGGCGATGTAGCCGGCGGTGGCGCCCATATCCATGAACTTGAAGGTCACGGCCATCGCGAAGACGGCGGCGAAGATCAGGCGAGCGACGAGAATGGCGGCGGTCTGCCAGGCCGATTGCGTTTCCACGTTGTCCCTCCGGTTCGAAGCTGTTGATGCCCCAAGGACGGAGGAAGGGCAATGATTCCGACAGGGGGCTGGAATTTTTGCTTCACTTGTTTCCTCACCCCACCGCAGGCGGCGGAGAGGTCGCCGCGCAGTGGCCGGAGAGGGGCCGGCGACGCCGGGACCAAGCGCCAGACGGCGAGCCCACAGCCAAGCTCGGCGCTCAACGAGGGCGCTCTCCCTCGCGGCTACGCCGCGCCACCTCTCCCCTGTTCGCGCGGGGCGAGGAAAGCTCAGCCCGCCTTCGCCTGCGGCGGGTGGCTGATCGAGTCGCGCACGGTGCCGTTGGCCGCACCCCAGCGGTCGGTCATGTCGCAGCGTATGTCCCAGAGCTCGGGGAAGAAGCGGTGGCGGGCCCCGCCTTCCAGGATCTCCACCGGGCGGCCCTTCAGCGACTTGGCGCCGAGACCGATCGAGCGGTGGATGAGATAGAGGTGGTTGGCGCGGAATTTCTGGAACAGCTCGTCGAACTCGATCAGCGCCTCGGCCACGACATAAGCATCGCCATGATCGTAGTGAGCGTCGTAGACGTCCTCGACGGAAAGCCCGCGGCCGTCGAGATAGGAATGCTTGAAGGCTCGCCAGAGGTCCGGCGGCAGGCGCAGGATAAGCTTGAAGCCTGGCGATTCCTGGCCGCTGCCATTACCGAGCTCGAGGCGGATCTGCTGGTACTCCTTGGGCGACATCGTCTCCAGCAGATCGAGCTGCGCCGTCATCATGCGCACCAGCCGGTGCACGCGGCCCATCAGCGTGACGATGCGGTGCGTGTCCTGCCTCTCCAGATAGTCGAGCACGTCGACCAGCGTGTAGGCGATGAGCTTCATCCACAATTCCTCGACCTGGTGCACGATCTGGAACTGCAGCTCGTCGGCATTGACCATTTGCGAGAGCGGCTTCTGGCAGGCGAGCAGCTGGTCGCATTTGAGATAGACGCCGTAGTCGCGCATTTCGGGCGCCTCGATGCGGGCGTGATAGTCCGACTTGTCCATGGCTCATCCTCCTCGCGCGAGCATGTTCGGCAGGTGGCCCGAGGATAGCGCTTTAAGCTTGAACATTGTTCCTTTCTGTTATCCAATTGACGGGAATTGCAGCACGATTATCGTCTTTGGCGCGACATTGGAGAACAGACCATGCTTGATGCCCTTGACCGCAAGATAGTGTCAGCACTCGAGCGCGACGCGCGCATCTCCTTCGGCGAGCTGGCCGAAAAGGTGGGACTGAGCAAGACGCCGTGCTGGAAACGGGTGAAGGCGCTCGAGGATCAAGGCATCATCCGCAGCTATTCGACCCGCATCGATCCGGCCGCGATCGGCTTCGACATCGAGGCCTTTATCCAGGTGTCGATCGACTTCGAGGTGTCGGACGCCTTCGAGGCGGCGGTGAGGAAGCACCCGCTGATCCGCCGTTGCTATGCCACGACCGGCGAGGCCGACTATCTGTTGCAGATCGTCACCGTCGACATGCGGGCGCTGGACAGGATGCTGCGCGAGGAGCTCAGCCGGCTGCCCGGCGTGCGCCGCACCGTCACCTCGATGGCGATGCGCGAGATCAAGGGCGACATCTCGTTCGCCGATGCAGCGGCGCATGCGCTAAGGGAATGATTACAAGAATATTTGCAATCAAAGGTAATTTCGGTATATACCTTAATTGTCGAGACGGGCGGGGGCGATGCGTTTCGAATGGGATGCCGCAAAGGCTAAGATCAATAAGGCCAAGCACGGCATCGATTTCGAGCTCGCTCCGGAATTCGATTTCGCCAACGCGGTCCTCGCCATCGACGACAGCACGGACTATGGCGAGGAACGCCTGGTCGCCACCGGGATCATCGGCCTGTCAGTCTGTGTGATGGTCTATGTCGAGCGCGGCGAAACGATCCGGGTGATTTCGCTGCGACGGGCCACGAAGAAGGAGATCGAGAGTTATGTCGAAAACCTCTAGTCGTTCCCGCTCCGCGCTCGTGCACCGGGAAGCAATCCCGCCGAAGCGCACCCGAGAGGAAGCCCTCGCCATCGCCCGGGCAGCGCTTTCGCGCATGTCCGAACGGGAAGATGCGGCGATCAGGGCGGCGGCGTTGGCCGATCCGGATGCGCAGCCTGCGGAAACATTGCCGCGCCGCAAGCCGGGCCGGCCGCGCGCCGAAGTCAAGAAAGTGGCCGTTTCGCTGAAGCTCGACCCCGATGTGGTCAGCGCTTACCGCGCCCAAGGTCCCGGCTGGCAGACGCGGATGAACGACGATCTGCGCAAGGCCGCGAAACTAAAGCGCCACGCTCGCTAGATTGCCCTGGCAGGTTGGCGGTGCTCAGGTCAGTCTGAAGCAGGCCGGCCGGCTCGGGCTGCCGCAGCGGCTTTTCCTTCTCGGCGTCGGCCTTGCGCTTCGGGCACGCCTCGAACTCGTGATCGCGGCCGCCGCAATAGGAGCAGCATTTGGCAGGCTGATCGGGATGGAGCATCGGTGCCATTCCCAAGAATGCACGAAAAGGTTTCCGGTTGCAGCAATTGCGTGAGGTCGCAACCGCCGCCAAGCCCCTGCCCCGATAGGTCTTCCATGCAGTTCCGGTCGGAAAACCGGCTGCACGCTTTTCCTGGAATTGTCTTTCAAAGGAGCTCGCCGCTTGCGCGGCGGGCTCCCTTAATCACCGCTCACGCATGCGCGTGGGGATGACGGACGTCCCAGACGGCCCAGGCAGATGCCGCGACCACGAGCACGCCAAGGATGACGTGCGTGAGCATTACGTTCCTGTCTGCCGCGAAGCCCAGCAGCCAGGGCGACACGATCAGCCAGAGCCCGAGCACGAGATTTACCCATTCCTCCCATTCGGCGAACACCGAAAGCGTCGCGAGCGCCAGCGCACCGAGCAGGACGCCAACAATCCAGGCGTTCCACGCGGGCATCATTGCCGCGGTGAATCCGATGACCCAGGGTGAGATGAACAGGCAGATCGCGAGGACCAGGATAACCCAGTCCTTGCTCTTCCTTTCTTCCATCAGTTTGCTTGCCATGACAACCTCCATCGATGAAGCCAGACCAAAGCAACTGCATTCGCGTGCAATGCGCACGCTATGTTACATGATGTAATACATTTTTACGGAGCGACAAGGGAACCTTCCCCGGTAGCCGTATTGCGCGCCGCTCAAGCCCCTTACGGCAAATGCCTTCGATTTCCGGAACGGGCCCTCATCCGTAAAAGTCGCTTCCGCTCTCAGCGCCCAGCTGTGGCATGACAATGGCCTCGAGCGGTGCCGTCAGCGACCATTTCAACGCACCGGACGAGCGCTCGAGACTGGAAGAGCCGCTGAGCGACTGCGGGGCCACCCGCTGCAGCACCACGGTGCCAAAACCCTTGCGCGCCGTCTCGTCTAGCTCGCCATTGGCATGGCCATTCGACCTCTCCTGCCAGACAAGGTGAAAGTGGCGCTGGGCCTTCGGGCCGGTCTCGACCGTCCAGGTGATCTCGACGTGCCCGCCCTCGCCCGCCAACGCGCCATATTTCGACGAGTTGGTGCCAAGCTCGTGGAAGGCCATGCCGAGATTCTGCACGGCATTCGACTGCAGCGTCAAAAGCGGGCCGGAAAGCGAGATGCGCTCCTCATGACCGAACGGTTTCAGATGTTCCTGGATCAGGTCGAAGAGACTGGCGCCTGCCCATTCCGAGGTGACCAGCAGATCGTGCGAGCGCGACAGCGCCATGATCCGGGCCCGGATCATCTCCTCGAACTCGCTGGGGCTGGCAGAACGCTTGTTGGTTTCCCTGACCATCGACAGGATCACCGCGAACTGGTTCTTCACACGGTGGTTGACCTCGCGCATCAGGAGCCGGATGCGGCGCTCATTTTCCCTGGCGGCGGTGATGTCGCGCGCGATCGTGGAGGCGCCGACGATCTCGCCCGCAAGGCTCCTGATCGGCGACACCGTTACCGAAACGGCAACGAGCGAGCCGTCCTTGCGCTTTCGCATCGTGTCGAGATTTGCCACGCCCTCGCCCCGGCGGATGCGGCTGATAATGTCGGTCTCCTCATCGTGCATATGCTCGGGGATAAGGAGCAGCATCGATTGGCCGATAGCTTCCTCCGCGCTGTAGCCGAACATGCGTTCTGCCGCGCGGTTCCAGTCGGTGATGATGCTGTTCAGATCCTTGCCGATGATCGCATCGAAGGAAGAATCGACAATGGCGGCCAGACGCGCATTGGCGCTGGCATCTTCAAATTCCCTGCCCCCGGATGTCACCATGGGCATTAGTTAGCGCGGCCGAATCTCATAGCAAGCGGCTAAGCCTTGGAGGGGTCAGGATTTTCGCCATTCCCCTTTGCTGGATCCAGCACGCCGAAATCCTGCGACTTCATGCCGGTCTCGGCGGTCAGGAAACCTTCGGATGCGAGGCCCCTTCGCAGAAGCTCGCGCACGGCGGCCGAGCGGCTCGGCATGCGTTTCTCGAAGCGCCAGTTCTCGACTGCCGCGAGTTCCTCTTCCGTCAACATGATCTGCAGCCTTTGCGGCCGCTCCAATTCAACCACCCTAGCCTCCCGCAGGTCATGACACGAATGAGTATGTCACTCACTGCCAGTAAAAGTAGGATTCGGCTCAAAAGACGTCAAGGTCAGGCGAGACAACAAAGGCGGGGGACGCTGGCGGTGCTAACGATATGGCTACACCGCATTTGCCGGTCTATGCTAACTTGTTGATTTTTTTGCAGCTTTTCCATTTTTTAGTTGCCAACCGAGCGAGGTCGGCGCATTATCGCCGGCAGAGGGATGAACCGCCGCGAAAGGAGGTTTTTCCGATGTTACGAGGATTTTCCGACCGGTTGCGCAACGACGCTCACCACAAGGTCCAGCGGGCTTTGCGGCAAAACGGCATCGTCAACATCATCCAATTGTCGGAAGAAATCAGGCTGATGAATCTCGGCGAGAACATTGCCCGCGAGGATATCGAGAGTCTGGTGATGCAGGTGGCTCAGCTCTATGGCGGGGCCATCGAATTCGACGAAGAGGCGCTGACGGCGCTCGACCTGCCCGACGCCTGCCCGGCTGACAGCCGCAACGACCTGGAAAAGGCGTTGCGAGAACGCTCGCTTCTTTCACCCGAGTCGGCGGATCTGCTGCAGGTGAGCGACAAGGGCTAGGGCAATTCCAGTCACTCGCTGGTCAACTCGTCGAGCAGGCGCAGTCCGTTCTCGTACTTCTCGGGGTCGATGCCCGCTTGGTGCGCCTGCCAGAGATTGTCCTTGAGGTCCGCCTGCTTGACAGGCAGCGCAAGCTCGTTGGACGCCGCACGGCAGACAAAGTCGTGCTCGCTTTCGTCCATTCTTTTCGTCAGCGCGTCAACGGCAGCGACGACCGGAAAGCCGAAGCCCTCGGCCTCGAGCCGATCGAGCGTCCACCCCTCGCCTTTCTCGACCACGTCGTGCAGGTAGGCGACGGTTTTCTCGTCAAGCGTTTCGACCGCATCGGCGACGCGTCTCAGATGTTCGATAAAGGGACGGCCGGTCTTGTCTTTCTGGCCGCGATGGGCCTCTTCGGCGATCTTCGCTGCCTGGTAAAGCATGATCTCCTCGATCTATTGGAAGCCCGCCCCAACGGGACAACGAGACGGGCAGGATTGGGTCCCGACCCGGTCCGCCGGCACGCCTTGCAGGGGACGGCGCGCCATACTGCGGCAGAACATGAGCAGCGTTCAAATGTTCCCTCGTGTCCGGCCGAAAAACAGGAACCCGCGGCCCGCGCAGTCGTTAGCATTTACGCAAACACAAAGGAGGTCTGCACCATGGATTGGAACCGCGTCGAAGGTAACTGGAAGCAGGTCAAGGGCAAGGTGAAGGAACAGTGGGGCAAGCTCACCGATGACGACCTCGACCGCATCGCCGGCAACCGCGAGCAGCTCGAAGGCAAGATCCAAGAGCGCTACGGCATCGAGAAGGATCGCATCCGCCGCGACATCGACGACTGGGCGAGTCGCCAAGGCTGGTAAGATCCGCCGCCGGATAAAATTGAGCCCGCAGCCCCGATCGGGGGCTGCGGCGTCGAAAGCCAGAAATTTTGATTTCAGAACAGGGACGTTATATTAGTTGACTAAGCGATTCGCGGCACGGTGAACCGATGGCCAAGAAGAAATCGAGACCGGCCTTGTCCGTTATCGCCGCAGCCTCGCGATCGGAGGCTTCCGAAGCGATTTATTTTGCCCGCAAATGCGGCCTTACCCCCGATGAAGCCCTGCGGATAATGCGCGAGGCGCTCGTGACTGTGGGGCCTAAGCCTTCCGGCGCCGGAAAGCGGAAGCGCTAGGCGCCATCGCCTCGGGCGATCGGATACCATCTTTCTCGAACCCGCAGCGGACTTCGGCCAGAATCGGCACAGTGCTGTGCTCGGCGGCAAAGCCGGGTTCCAAACCGCTCCGTCCGTGACGCGAGAAAGTTCCGCTTGATGGCAGGTTGACACAACATGTGACCCCGCCGCCAGCGCTTATCCGCAACTCCCAAACCCAGGCCAGCGTTTGTAAGCGCGGACCACGCTTTCACTTTCACCTGTCAACGGGAGGGAGAGCAATGGTTTTTCCGGGTTTCCTCAACCCCGAGGATTTGGTCATCCTCGCAGCCGCTCTCGACGACTACTGCCGCACATTTCGCATACCGTCGGACAGTGAGGAGCGGCTTCATGCGGCAAGGCACGCGCTGATTTTGTTTGAGAACGGCTGCCGCGATCCGGTCGAATTGAGTCAAAAGCTCAAGGCCAAACGCAAGTAGCGCAAGCCTGCGCGAACTTTAGGTTCGCCAGCGGCCTGCCTCCTGCCGCCAAAATGAAACATACGGCCACCTCGAAAGTTCTTGTCTGAGAGGAGGCGCGCTATGGTTGGAAATGATGGAAAGCAGGTGCAGCAAACGGAGGCCGATGTCCAAATGCTCGCCCACCGATTGGCAAAGGACGCGGACATTTCGGAAAACGATGCCCTTGAGTTGATCAAGCTAATCGGAACCGACTGGCCTTCGCTGCTGCGCGAAGCCCGGTTCCTCAAAAGCCGACACTGATGCTGTCTGCCGGCCAGGCGTCCCGCGATTCTTTGCGAGCTGCTTCAGCGCCTTGAGAAAAATCGGAGCCGCCAGATCGCATTTGTATTTGGACGGTCCATTGGTCTGGATGACGATCTCAGCCTGCCTCAGGGTCAGGCCGTGCTTTTGGGCGAATTCGAGCGGTTGATAGGCCTGCTCCCAACCTGGCCCTGTCTTTGGCATCGTGACGACTCCCTCCCGCGATTGATACGTGAGGCAACGCATTCGGCTGGACAAGGTTTCAACGGCTCGCACACAGCGGCGAAACCGCTGCCAAGCGCCTGGCACTGGGTGCATGGAACTTTGGTTGCCGCTGATTGTTGCACCTGAAAGGCGGGCCGGGATGACCATATCGTCGCTGCATCTGCTCAAGGGCATAGGCTATTCGATCTCAACGGTAAGCGTGATGCTGCTGGCGATCGTCAGTTGGAAGCACGTTTCGCAAAATCCGTTGCTGATTGCCTGCCTGCTTGGCGGCGCCGCCACCTCGATCATCGGGATGTTCTGCCGCTGGCTTTCCTACGAAGTCGCAAAGCGTCAGCAGGGACGACAGGCAGAGAACGGCCAACCGTCGAACCGGCGGCCAGCATCGTCACCCCTGCCGCCAGCGCCGGAACTCCGAAACCAGCACCGTGATCAGGCTGCTGAGGACGATCCATCTGACGACCTCGCCGTCCGGCACGCCCGGTTGCGGTGACCTGCCTGACCTTGCCGTTTCACCGTTGGCCGCGACCACCGGCGCGAGATCCTGCCGGCTGCCGCTTCGCACCGAATAGGCGCGGGTGATCTCGGCACCGAAGAGGAAAATCTGTGCCGAATAGTAAACCCAGACCAGCACGACCATCAGCGCGCCGGCGGCGCCATAGGACGTGCCGATGGCGCTGGTGCCGATGTACCAGCCGATCAGCGACTTGCCGATGGTGAAGAGCAGCGCGGTGACGATGGAACCGACGCCGACGTCGCGCCATTTGAGCCTGCGGTCCGGCAGGACCTTGTAGATCGCCGCGAAGAGCAGCGCGATCAGCACGAAGGAGACGATGGTGTTGATCGCGCTCACGATCAGCTCGCCGAACGGCAGGTGCTGGTTGATGACCTCGCTCAGCGCCGAGATCGCCGTGCTTGCGGCGAGCGACACCAGAAGCATGAAGCCAAGAGCTGCCACCAGCCCGAGGCTTGCCGCCCTCGCCCGCACTAGGCGCGAAAGCGAAACGCCGCTGGGCTTGACCTTCCATATCTCGTTCAACGACTGCTGCATCTCTCCGAAGACGCCGGAGGCGGTGACAAGCAGCGTGATCAGCCCGATGAGGGTGGCCAGCGTGCTGGACCCGCGATGCGCGGCGGTCTCGATCACCGCCGTGAGCAGTTCGGCGCTCTGCGGTCCCATCACCCCCGCGAACTCAGCCGAAAGCGCGAGCTGCGCGGCGTCGTTGCCGATGACGACGCCCGCGATCGCTACCACGATCAGAAGGATCGGCGCCAGCGAGGTCGTGGCGTAGAAGGCCATCGCCGCGCCATGGCTCAGCGCATTGTCGTTGACATAGCCGGTGATGCTCTCTTTCAGCACAACCCAGGCTTCCTGGAACCAGCGCTGCATCTTTCTCCCCGTCGGCTGCTTCTCCTCGTCGGCTATTTGGGGCGCGGATCCTCGAGCCCGGCTCCGATGGTCTGGAACGAACCCGCGCGACGCTTCTCGACGGCTTCCGCGAGCGCCAGCGCGGCATTGCGGACTTCCCTCTGCACGGCATGGTCGGCGTCGAGCTCGTCATGGCTCGTCGCATAAGGCTTCCAGTAGCCAATGTAGCGGTCGAGCTCGGCAGCCTCGCCCACCGGATCGAGCTTCATCGAGCGCAGCCAGTCGGCGAGGCTGTGACGCACCCTTCCGGCACCTTCGGTGTCGCCATGCACGATGACGGAGAACAGCCGGCCGGCGAGATGGCGCGGATAGTCCCAGCCGGCAAGCTCGACCTTCTTGGCGAGCGCGGCATCCTTGCCCTGCGTCAACGAAGGATCGGGATTGCCGCCGTCGGCGCAGACAAGCCGGTCCATCATCAGCTTCACCGGCGAGGAGGAATGGTACCAGTTGACCGGCGTGACGATCATGACGCCATGCGCCTCGACCCAGAGCGGGTAGATGTCGTTCATCCAGTCATTGACCTGCCCGAGCGAATGATTGGGGTAGCAGGAGCATGGCCAATGGCAGAGCGCGGCCGCGGTCGAGAAGCACGCCTTGCAGGGAAAGATCCTGCGGCCGTATTCGGAGGCGAGCCGCGCGAGGTCGAGAACCTCGATAGCAAAGCCCGGTCTTGCTGCAATGGCGCTGCGCGCCAACTCGACAAGGCGGAAGCTCTTCGACATTTCGCCCGGACAGGTGTGCTCGCTGCGCGAGGAGCCGTTTATGAGCAGGATGCGGCACGGCGCGGTCTTGTCCTCGTAGCGGCGCTGTGCCGCTTCGACCGCTTCGTGCGCGGCGAACCAGTCGACGGAGAGATCATAGTCCGGATCGTGGAAGCCCTGTCCCGCCTTTCTGGTGATCGGTGCCTTGCGTTCTTCGCTGTAGGCCTGCCAGGCGATTTCGGCCAGCCTGCCAATGGCATCCGCCTCCGGCTGAAAGGCCGGATCGTAGAATTGTCTCAGATAGCGTGCCTTGAATTCGCT
>NZ_RZSF01000193.1:0-12714 GCF_004023325.1 Mesorhizobium sp. M1A.F.Ca.ET.072.01.1.1
ATGCCACGCAGCGCGCGATCGGCATCGGCGAACTGGCCAAGGGGCTCAACGCCCCCCGCTCAACGACTTACACGCTCGTTCGCGAGCTGGTCGGTGCCGGTCTCCTGGAGATGGCCGGCGACGGCAACCGCGTCTATTTCGGCAAGAAGCTTTACCTCTACGGAATGGCCTATATGCGCGGCAACGACCTGCTCAGGCGCGGACGGCAGGAGGTCGACACGCTGTCGCGCGAGACGGGCGAGACCTCGGAGCTGTGCATGCTGCAGAGCGGCCGCTACACGATCGTCCATTCGAGCCCGGGCACCAGGCCGTTCCGCATCAGCTCGGCGACCGGCCTGCAGATCCCGCTGCCGTGGACCGCGTCGGGCCGGCTGCTGCTCGCCGGCCTGGAACGCAGCCGGATCGAGGCGATGATCTCCCAGGACGACCTCGTGCTGCCGGATGGCCGCAAGATCGAGCTCGACGACTTCATCGACGACATCGCAGAAGCCCGCGTCGCCGGCTATTGCGTGACGTCGGGCCTTGTCGACGCCTATACCAAATGCTTGGCGGCGCCGGTCTTTTCAGCGCCCGGAAAGATCGAGGCGACGATGTGCCTGGTGGTTCCGATCGACACGTCGGGAGATCGGACAGGCGAGCTGGTCGCGCTGCTGCGTGACCGCGCCGCGCGGCTTTCGATCCCCTAGCCGTCGAGCGTAAGAAGCTGCCGGTCAGGCGATGATGTCGGGGATGATGCGGTCTTCCAGCGCCATCAGCCGGTCCTTCAGCATCAGC
The DNA here is from genome assembly GCF_004023325.1 of Mesorhizobium sp. M1A.F.Ca.ET.072.01.1.1. Lineage (NCBI taxonomy): Bacteria > Pseudomonadati > Pseudomonadota > Alphaproteobacteria > Hyphomicrobiales > Phyllobacteriaceae > Mesorhizobium > Mesorhizobium sp. M1A.F.Ca.ET.072.01.1.1. The sequence goes on from NZ_RZSF01000193.1 coordinate 775, forward strand.
TTCTTCTTCTTCATGCGCTGGATCTGCAGCGGGTCGCAACCCATGGCGATCATCGCATTGATGGCGGCGTCGAAATCGGCGTGTTCCTGTTTGAGCCGGGAATATTCGAGGCGTATCTCAGCCTGTTCCTGTTCGGACATTATCTACCGTCTGCGTATGCGTCGCCCAGGGATGGGCCTTTGGGCGGGGCCGGTGGGTTTGTGACCGGCGCGCCGCTGATATCACATTTCACATTGTCGTGGAATGCTACCACGCGGCATTCGACATCGAGATTGGTTGGTGGCAAACTGTCATCGTGCCGTCACAGTTGCGACCTGCGGTGGACGTGCCTGAGACGGCTGCAATCGAGGAATCCATGAAAGGGAGAACCAATCATGTCTCTTGCATCCCATCTTGATGAGCTGCAGCGGAAGCACGGCGACATCGAGCGCGAGCTTATCGACGCGATGAATCATCCTTCGGTAGACGACCTCGAGATCGCCACTCTGAAGCGGCGCAAGCTGGCAATCAAGGACGAGATTGAAAAGCTGAAGGCGAAACCGACGGCACACTGAAACTCCTCTAGGCAACATAACCGCACCCGTCGGGTGCAACCCAACCGGTGGCAAGAATGCCGCCGGTCTGGCGAGTTTACGCTGAATTTCCTGACTCTTCCTGGAATGCAAACGCAGCCCGATGTGGGCTGCTGAACCGCACGGCCGCCAACCAAGCGCAGCCGATTTGCGGACCGTGGCTGTCACCGGCCATTGACAAGCCATCTTTGCTCCGCCACCTCATGCCCGGAACTTCCAGATGAAGGCGGCCGGCATGACCGGATATTTTTCTTCTCCTTTCCCGCGCCGCGCATCGGTCGGCGTCGATGTCGGCGGCGTGATGGTCGGCGGCGGCGCGCCGGTCGTCGTGCAGTCGATGACCAACACCGATACCGCCGACATCGATCAGACCGTTGCCCAGGTGGCGGCGCTGCATCGCACCGGCTCGGAGATCGTGCGCATCACCGTCGACCGCGACGAGAGCGCCGCCGCCGTGCCGCGCATCCGTGATCGGCTGGCACGGCTCGGCGTCAACGTGCCGCTGGTCGGCGACTTCCACTATATCGGCCACAAGCTGCTCGCCGATCACCCGGCCTGCGCCGAGGCGCTGGCGAAATACCGCATCAACCCCGGTAATGTCGGCTTCAAGGAAAAGAAGGACCGCCAGTTCGCAGCGATCGTCGAGATGGCGATCAGATACGACAAGCCGGTGCGGATCGGCGTCAACTGGGGCTCGCTCGACCAGGAGCTCTTGACCCGGCTGATGGATGATAACCAGGCCCAGGGCTCGCCGCTCACCGCCCAGGAAGTCACCCGCGAGGCGATCGTGCAGTCGGCGATCCTGTCGGCGGAGATGGCGGAAGAGATCGGGCTCGGCCGCGACAAGATCATCCTGTCGGCCAAGGTCAGCGGCGTCCAGGATCTGATCGCCGTCTATACCGAGCTTGCGACCCGCTCCAACCATGCGCTGCATCTCGGGCTGACCGAGGCCGGCATGGGCACCAAGGGCATCGTCGCTTCCTCAGCTGCCATGGGTATCCTTCTGCAGCAGGGCATCGGCGACACGATCCGCATCTCGCTGACGCCGGAGCCGAACGGCGACCGCACGCGCGAGGTGCAGGTGTCGCAGGAACTTTTGCAGACGATGGGCTTCCGGCAGTTCGTGCCGATCGTCGCGGCCTGCCCCGGCTGCGGCCGCACGACCTCCACCGTCTTCCAGGAGCTGGCCCAAAGCATCCAGGCCGACATCCGCAAGAACATGCCGGTGTGGCGTGAGAAATATCCGGGCGTCGAGAACCTCAAGGTCGCGGTGATGGGCTGCATCGTCAACGGCCCCGGCGAATCCAAGCATGCCGATATCGGCATATCTTTGCCCGGAACCGGCGAGACGCCGACGGCGCCGGTGTTCATCGACGGCAAGAAGGCGGCGACGCTGCGTGGCCCCTCGATCGCGCAGGATTTCGAAAAGATGGTCGCCGACTATATCGAGCAGCGGTACGGACACGGCAAAGCCGCCGCGGAATGAGCCATGCAGCGCTTGCTCAGGACGGCACTGATCCTGATTTGCGCGCTGATCCCTGCCGGTCAGGCATTCGCCGATCCGCCGCAGTCGCGATCGGCCGCAAAACGGCTGATCAACCGCGTCTGTGATCTGATCGAAACTCAGGCCGAGCAAAATGGCCTGCCCAAGGATTTCTTCGCCCGGCTGATCTGGAAGGAGAGCCGCTTCGATCCCAATGCGGTGAGCCCCGTGGGCGCCGAGGGCATCGCGCAGTTCATGCCGGGCACGGCCAAGCTGCGCGGGCTTGCCGATCCCTTCGACATCGGGCAGGCGATCCCCGCCTCGGCCAAGTATCTTGCCGAGATGAAGGCGGGCTACGGCAATCTCGGCCTCGCGGCTGCCGCCTACAATGCGGGCGAGAACCGCGTATCGCGCTGGCTGTCCTCCGGCGGCTTCCTGCCGATGGAGACCGAAAGCTATGTCTTCGACATCATGGGCGAGCCGGTCGACAAGTTCTCGGACACCGCCTATGCCGGCGCGATCCGGCCGCTCGATCCGAAGATGAGCTTCGCGGTCGCCTGCCGCAGGCTGCCGGTGATCATGTCGCGGACCGTCGCCATGGCCTCGATCAACGTCAAGCCGTGGGGCGTCCAGGTGGCCGGCAATTTCCGCCGCTCCGCCGCAATCAGCCAGTGGTTGCGGGTTCGCGGCCGATTCCCTTCCCTGCTTGGCAGCCATGATCCTGTGGTCAGCCGCGTGCGCACGCCGATCGGCCGGCGCGGCATCTATGCGGTCAGGATCGGTGCCGACTCGCGCGCCGAGGCCAACGGCATCTGCAATAAGCTGCAAAGCGTCGGCGGGGCGTGCCTGGTTATGCGAAACCGGTAGCTCAAGCCGTCTTCGCCGCCACCGTCTCGCTGAGCCAGGTGCCGATCTTGGCGCCGAGGCGGTCGGGAGAGACCGGCTTCGGCAGGTAGTCGTCCATGCCGGCCTCCATGCATTTTTCGCGGTCGCCCTTCAGCGCATGCGCGGTGACGCCTATGATCGGCGTATGGCTGCCGCTCTGCCCTTCGATGGCGCGGATGGCGCGCGTCGCCTCGTAACCGTTCATCTCAGGCATGGAGACGTCCATCAGCACCAGCCTCGGGCGCAGCGAGCGGTACATCTCAACCGCGGTGCGGCCATTGCCGGCAATGCGATAGCTGAGGCCGAGGCCGTTGAGGATCTGGCCGAAGACCAATTGGTTCACGTCATTGTCCTCGGCGATCAGGATATCGATCGGACCGCTCGGCGCCGCCGCCGGTTCGGGCGAGAGGACCGGAACGGCTGGACCACGGATGACGGTGAAGGGCGGCGGAGCCGACTGGACGACGACCGGCTCGCGCACGAAATGCGCCTTGCCGCCTTGCGTGCGCGCCTTCTGGATGGCGGAGATCACGGTGCCGAGCAGCACCGCCGAACGCGCCGGCTTGGTGAGATGCGCGACGATGCCGAAATCGATCACCAGTCGGCCGAAATCGACCTGGTCGACCGAAGTGAGCAGCACGACCGGAATGGAAGACAGGCGGCTGTCGGCGGCGATCGCCTTGGCGACATCGGCGCCGTTCATGCCGGGCATCTGGTAGTCAAGGATGATGCAGTCGACCGAAGCGCCGAGCTGGCAGGCGCGGTCGAGAAAGGCGAGGCCGACGGCGCCGCTTTCGGCCGCGGCGCAGTCGAAGCTCCAGCTGCGCAGCTGCTCGAGCAGGATCTCGCGATTGACCGGGTTGTCGTCGATGACCAGGACGCGGGCGCCGGTGACGTCGACCGGCACGATCTCGTCGCGCGCTTGCTGATTGTGTGCCGGCAGCGGTACGGCGAACCAGAAGACCGAGCCGCGGCCGATCTCGCTTTCAACGCCGATCTTGCCGCCCATCAGGTCGACGAGGCGGGCGGGGATGGCAAGGCCGAGCCCGGTGCCTTCGTGACGACGGGTGGACGAGCCGTCGACCTGGGCGAATTTCTCGAACACGCTCTGCAGCTTCTCGGCGGGGATGCCGATGCCGGTGTCCTCGACGCGGACCTTGAGCTGGACGGTTCCGTCGATCACATCGCCGCCGACATCGATCAGCACATGCCCCTTCTCGGTGAACTTCACCGCATTGCCGAGCAGGTTGGTAACGATCTGGCGGAAACGGCCGGCGTCGCCGACGACGAAGCCAGGTAGGCGCGGGTCGACGCGCACGATGAGCTCGAGGTTCTTTTCGGCAACGCGGGCCGAGACCAGGGTGGCCACGTCCTCGACCGCTTCGGCCAGGCGGAACGGGGCGGGGTCGAGCGTCAGCTGGCCGGCATTGATCTTCGAGAAATCAAGAATGTCGTTGATGATGGTGAGCAGCGCGTTGCCGGATTTGACGATGACGTCGGTGAAGGTCTTCTGGCGCGGCGTCAGCTCGGTCTTGGCGAGAAGCTCGGCCATGCCGAGCACGCCGTTCATCGGCGTGCGGATCTCATGGCTCATATTGGCGAGGAATTCCGACTTGGCCCGGTCGGCCGCCTCGGCCTTGAACAACGATGCTGCGGTTTCGGCGAAGGCGCGGCGGATCGCGTTCTCCATCGGCCGGAAGATCAGAACCGCGGCGATGGCGATGACGGCGATCAGCAGACCGCTCGCCCATAGGAGCAGCCGGTCGCTGGCGGCATCGGCGAGGCGCCGCTCGTCATCGAGCGCGGTGCGCACGCGAACCAGCATCGGCTGGGCGAAAAGATCGTTCTGGTTGCGGATCTCGCGGTAGCTCCATTCGTCGACTGTCTGGGCCACCGACATCAGGTTGAAATTGCGCACCATGTCGCGCGCCGACCAGAACAGATCGTCGTTCACCGAAGCGGATTCGAGCGCATTGAGCGTATTCTTCGACAGCCGCGGCCTGATCGCCGCGAGCTGCGCGTTCAGGATTTCGATCTCGCCCATCAGCCGTTCGGAATGGCCGCGCGCGGCTGCGGTCAGCCCATCGCGGGTCTCGGCCCGCCACACGGTTCCGGTCGTCTCGGCGAAATTGGTGGCGTTGCGCAGGTCGCGCGAGAAGATGACGAAATTGGCGCTCAAGGCATCGACCTCGTGGCGGTATGAGTTCACGCGGTTGAGCGCGAACATGACGGCCGCCGAGGCCAGGGCAAAGACGAGCAATCCCGAAATATAGCGGACCCGGATCGACCGGATGAAGGAGGAATACTCCGGCATGCGTAACCCCAACCCAAACGCACAATTTTAACAGTCGGGATTACGCTTGATTTACATTAAGATTTCGTTGGTGCGGCTGCCTGTCTTGCCTGCGCATTTAGGGCTCAGGGGCAGATTTAAGCACGCAATCCGTCGACAGGGAAAACTCGTTTGCGATGGTGACGTGGTGGTGAATGCGTCCCTCGAAATATTTGCCCAGAACAGCCTCGGTCGCGGCGCGAGATTCGGCGCGGGCGGGGCTCGCGAGCGCGGCCTCGACCGCGGCCATGTCGCGATAGTTGATTGCCAGGATCATCGGGAATTCCGGCGCGCCATCGTCGCGCTTCTCGGCAAAGCTGACGCGTACGTCTAGCGCGCCCGGGAAAGCCTTCCACTTCGGCAGGACGGTTCTGATCACATCCTCGCGGAAGGCTTCGGTCTGGCCGTCCTTCACCTTGCCTTCAAACAGCGCATAGCGTGTGATCATGCTGCGGGCTCCTCATCCTTGCGTAGGAAAAATTCCATCAAAGCGGCCTGGTCCTCGCCACCCAGTCCGGCGGCCGTCAACAGCCGGTGCACTTCGGCGCAGACGGCCGTCAGCGGCATTGCGGTGTGCGTGCGCCGCGCCAGGTCCTGCGCGGCGTTGAGGTCCTTGACCATGTTGTCGATGCGGCCGGTGCGCCGGTAGTCGAGGGTCGCAAAACGCGGCAGGTATTCCTGCAGAATGGCGCTGTCGCCGCGGCCGCCTTTCAGCGCCTGCGGGATCTTGAGCGCGTCGACGCCGGCATCGAGCGCCAGCCGGGTCGCTTCCGCCACAGCCATGAAATTCAGGGCGCAGAGCACCTGGTTGATCAGCTTCGTCGTCTGCCCCGCACCGGCCGAGCCCATATGCGTATAGTTGCTGGCGACGTGGTGGAGCACCTTGTGCGCGTCCGCCACATCTTCCGCCTTGCCGCCGGCCATCAGCGTCAGCTCGCCGACGAGGGCTTTCGGCGCCCCGCCCGAGAGCGGAGAGTCGACCCAGCGCAGACTCCTTTCGCCGGCGTCCGCCGCCAGCTGGCGCGTCGCGTCGGGGTCGATAGACGACATGTCGATGATCAGCGTGCCGGGCTTCGCGCCAGCGGCGACGCCGCCATCGCCGAACACGGCGCGGCGCACGATCGCAGCGGAATTGAGGCTGAGGATGACGAAGTCGGCCGCTGCGGCGGCGGCGGCCGCGCTGGCCGCGGCGCTGGCGCCCTTCGCAACCAGCGTTTCCACCTTGACCGTGTCGAGATCGAACACGAAGAGCCGGTTGCCGGTAGCGAGCAGGCGTTCGCCGATCGCTCCGCCCATGGCGCCGGCACCGATTAGCGCGACTATGTTGGTCATGACGGTCGCTCCTCAAATCTGGACGTTATGTCCGCGACAATCTTTTCGAGCGGTGCGTCGATCGCCACCGCGATGGCATTCTCGTCTTTGGCCGGCACTTCCAGCGTCGCGAACTGGCTGTCGAGCAGGCTGGTCGGCATGAAATGCCCGGTGCGCTCGCTCATGCGCCGGGAAATCAGTTCACGCGAACCATCGAGATAGATGAACAGCACCGGCGCGCGGGCCTGCTCGGTGATGAAATCGCGATAGGCGCGCTTCAGCGCCGAACAACCTACGATGACCGGTGCGGGCTGCAGCCTCAGCGTTCCGCCGACTTTCGCAAGCCATGGCCACCTGTCGGCGTCGTCAAGCGGAATGCCTGCGCTCATCTTGGCGATGTTGGCTTCAGGGTGCAGCTTGTCGCCATCCACATACGTCGCCTGGATCGCACGGGCCAGCGCCTCGCCCACCGTCGTCTTGCCCGAACCGGTGACGCCCATGACAACCATGCGCGGCGGCAGGTCAGATCGAAGCTGTGATGCCGCCATCGACATAGAGGACATGTCCGTTGACAAAGGAAGAGGCGTCGGACGCCAGGAAGACGCAGGCGCCGACCAGTTCTTCGACCTTGCCCCAGCGGCCAGCCGGCGTGCGCTTTTCAAGCCAGGCGCTGAAGGCTGGGTCGGCGACAAGGGCCGCATTGAGCGGCGTGTCGAAATAACCGGGCGCGATGGCGTTGCATTGCAGGCCGTGCCTGGCCCAGTCGGTCGCCATGCCCTTGGTGAGATTGCCGACCGCGCCCTTGGTCGCCGTGTAGGGCGCGATCCCCGGTCGGGCGAGCGCGGTCTGCACGCTGGCGATGTTGATGATCTTGCCGCGGCCGCGCCGGATCATGTGGCGCGCCACAGCCTGGCCGACATGGAAGACGCTGGCGACATTGGTCTGCAGCAGGCGCTCGAACGCGTCGGCGGGAAAGTCCTCGAGCGGCGTACGGAACTGCATGCCGGCATTGTTGACCAGAATGTCTATCGCTCCGTGAGTCTGCTCGAACGCATCGATGGCGGCGCGTACCGCATCATGGTCGGTTGCATCGAAGGCCAGCGTCACAGCGCCGGGGATTTGCGCGGCCGCAACGGCGAGTTTTGCCTCGTCGCGGCCGTTGAGGACCACTTTGGCCCCGGCACCGGCGAGCCCTTTTGCCAAGGCAAAGCCGATGCCTTGCGAGGAGCCGGTGACGAGCGCGGTGCGCCCGGTGAGATCGAACAAGGTGGACGACATTTTCTCGATTGCCTCTCGTCGCTGTCCGTTTTATGTTATCGATAACATCACCTGTCAAGTCAAGTGGAGCGAAAACCGATGCAGCGGCCCCATATCCTTCAGGTTGGACCTTATCCCGCGTGGGACGAGGTGCCGCTCAACGAAGCCTTCGTGGTGCATCGTTATTTCGCGGCCGAAGACAAGCCGTCCTTCCTCGCCGAGGTCGGGCCGCAGGTCCGCGCCATCGCCACCCGCGGCGAACTCGGCGCGAACCGCGCCATGATCGAGGCGTGCCCGGCACTCGAGGTCGTCTCGGTCTACGGCGTCGGCTTCGACGCGGTCGATCTGTCGGCGTGCCGAGAGCGCGCCGTGCGGGTCACCAATACGCCTGATGTGTTGACCAACGACGTCGCCGATCTCGGCATCGCCATGATGCTGTGCCTGTCGCGCGGCATGATCGGCGCCGAGCGCTGGGTGCGCGATGGCAGTTGGGCCTCTAAGGGCCTTTACCCGCTGAAGCGCCGAGTCTGGGGCCGGCGGGCCGGCGTGCTCGGCCTCGGCCGCATCGGCTATGAGGTGGCCAAGCGTCTGGCCGGCTTCGGCATGGATATCGCCTACAGCGACGTCGCGCCCAAGGATTTCGCCGCGGACTGGGAGTTCGTCGCCGATCCCGTCGCCCTGGCCGGCCGTTCGGATTTCCTGTTCGTGACGCTCGCGGCGTCGGCCGCGACGCGCCACATCGTCAATGGCGAGGTGATCGCGGCGCTTGGCGAGGACGGCATGCTGATCAACATTTCGCGCGCCTCCAATATCGACGAGGATGCGCTGCTCGATGCGCTCGAGAAGAAGGCGCTGGGGTCTGCCGCACTCGACGTTTTCGAGGGCGAGCCGAAGCTCAATCCGCGGTTCCTGGCGCTCGATAACGTCCTTTTGCAGCCGCACCATGCGTCGGGCACCATCGAGACGCGCAAGGCGATGGGCAAGCTGGTACGCGACAACCTTGCCGCCCATTTTGCTGGCCAGCCGTTGCTGACGCCGGTGCTGTGAAATTGCTTTACGCAAAGCCTGCCGGCACAGTCCGAGGAGTTCGCCTGCCATGAAGTCGATCGTCATCCACGCCGCCAAAGACCTGCGCATCGAGGACCGTCCGGTCGAGGAGCCGGGTCCGGGCCAGGTGCTGTTGCGTCTCGCCGCCGGCGGCATCTGCGGCAGCGACCTGCACTACTATAATCACGGCGGCTTCGGAACGGTGCGCCTGAAGGAGCCGATGATCCTCGGCCACGAAGTCTCCGGCGTGATCGAGAGCCTCGGGCCGGGAGTGAGTGGACTGCTGACAGGACAGCTTGTCGCCGTGTCTCCGTCGCGGCCCTGCTACAGCTGCCGCTATTGCCGCGAGGGCATGCACAACCAGTGCCTCAACATGCGCTTCTACGGCAGCGCCATGCCGTTCCCGCATATCCAGGGCGCGTTTCGTGAAATGCTGGTGGCGGACGCGATTCAGTGCGTCCCCGCCGACGGCTTGACCGCCGGCGAGGCGGCGATGGCCGAACCGCTGGCGGTCTGTCTGCACGCGACGCGCCGGGCCGGAGAGGTGCTGGGCAAGCGCGTGCTGGTAACCGGCTGCGGGCCGATCGGCCTGCTGTCGATCATCAGCGCGCGCCGCGCCGGTGCCGCCGAAATCGTCGCCGTCGACATCGCCGATTTCACGCTGTCGATGGCCATGCGCGCCGGCGCCGACAAGACTATCAACACCCGAAGCGAGCCGGAAGGATTTGCGCCCTACCTTGCCGACAAGGGAACGTTCGACATCCTCTACGAATGTTCGGGCGCGGCGTCGGCGCTGGCACAAGGCATCGCGGCGCTGCGTCCGCGCGGCACCATCGTCCAGCTCGGCCTCGGCGGCGCCGAGATGGCACTGCCGATGTCAACGGTGACCGCCAAGGAACTGTCGATCAACGGCTCGTTCCGCTTCCATCCCGAATTCGCCGTCGGCGTCGAGCTGATGCGCAAGGGGCTGATCGACGTGAAGCCGCTGATCACCCACTCGGTGCCGGTCGACGAGGCGCTTTCCGGCTTCGAGCTCGCCAACGACCGCAGCCAGGCGATGAAGGTCCAGATCGCGTTTGCGTGAGCTGCAACGGCGCGTTGCATTCCGCCGTGATATCGACAACGTACTGCCATGCAATCTTCGCCCAAAAGGCCGACCATGGCCGATGTCGCGCATCGCGCCAACGTCTCGACGATGACCGTGTCGCGCGCTTTCAAGCGCGACGCTTCGGTCAGCGCCGATACGCGCGACCGCATCCTCAAGGCGGCTGAAGAGCTCGGCTATGTCTTCGACAGCATCGCCGCCAATCTGTCGTCGCGGCGCTCGGGCTTCGTCGCCGCGACGATCCCCTCGATCAACAACGCCAACTTCGCCGACACGGTGCGCGGCATGACCGAGGGCCTGCGCGACAGCGGGCTGGAGATCCTGCTCGGCTTCACCGACTATAATGTCGAGGAGGAGGAACGCCTGGTCGGGCAATTGCTGCAGCGTCGCCCGGAGGCGATCATCGTCACCGGCGGCCGGCACACGCCGCGCTGCCGCAAGCTGCTGGCAAATGCCGGCGTTCCGGTGGTGGAGACCTGGGATTTGCCAGCCGATCCCATCGGCCACGTCGTCGGCTTTTCCAATGCCGATGCCGGGCGGCTGATGGTCGATCATCTCGTCCAGCGCGGCTATTCGAGGCTGGGCTTTATCGGTGGCGACACCTCGCGGGACACCCGCGGCCTGGACCGCCGGCGCGGCTTCGTCGCGGCGCTGGAGGACCGCGGCCTGGACGCTTCGCGCGTGATTGCCTCCGGCGTGCCGCCGATCTCGATGCGCGAGGGCGCGACCGCCATGGTCGAGATGATCTCGCGCTGGCCGGATACACAAGCGGTGATGTGCGTGTCCGACCTCTCCGCCTTCGGCGCCCTGATGGAATGCGTTCGACGCGGCATCCGCGTGCCGGACGACGTGGCGATTGCCGGCTTCGGCGCCTATGATCTCGCCGAGCAGTCGGTGCCTTCGATCACCACGATCGACGTCGGCGCGCATGAGATCGGCATCCGCGTCGCCGAGCTGGTGCTCGACCTGCTCAACGGGCGGCGAGCGCTCGATGACCGCGTCGTAGTCGGCATGACGCCCAAGGTTGTTGTGCGACACACGGCCTGAAGCGTCGGAAAAAACGAACGGCCGGCGGGATGATCGCCGACCGCTCGCTGATCGTTCTGGATGGCGTCTATTTGCCCCAGATCTTCTTGTATTGGTCGCGGTAGCCGTTGCCCGGGTCGAAACGGTTGTCCGGGCCGCCGTCGAACTCGACATTGTCGGAAGTCACCACATGCAGCGGCGAGATGTAGCCCGACCATTTCTCGCCGGCCATGGCGCGGTTGAGCTCGTCGACAAGCTGCCAGCCCTGCAGGTTCAGCGGCTCGGCCACCGTCACCTTCTGGAACTGGCCGGAGCGGATGCGCTGGTAGGCCGATTCCGAACCGTCGCCCGCCGCGACGTTGATCGGCGCGTCGGTGCCGGACTTACCGGCCGCCGCCAGCGACGGGCCCATGAAGTCGAAATAGAGATCGTTGATCGCCAGCGAATGGGTCCAGGCGTCGCCGTATTTCTGCAGCAGCGAGGTGGTGAGCTGCGGCATGCGCTGCGAGGTCTCGGCGATCGGCGTGTCGACATATTCGAGCACCTTGCCGCCGAGATCCTCGATCTCCTTCTTCATCCGGTCCGCCTTGGCGATGGCGATCTGGTAGGTGGAATCGGTGAAGATGATGACGCCGGGCTTGCCCTTGGCATCGACGAAGGCCCAGTCGGCCGCCGCCTTCGAAACTTCCATTGGATCGGTCGAGACGTTGGCGACGATGCCGAGATCGTCGATCGGGCCGACGGTCGGCGCGGCGTGCCAGGCCACCATCGGGATCTTGGCGGCCTTGGCCTGCTCCATCGCCGGCTTCTGCTCGACGGCGTCGAAGCCGTTGATGATGATGCCATCGGGATTGAGCGCCAGCGCCTGGCCGAAGGCAGCGGTGCGGCCGCCGATGGAGCCGGCGCCGTCAAGCGTCTTGAC
>NZ_RZSF01000194.1:0-12639 GCF_004023325.1 Mesorhizobium sp. M1A.F.Ca.ET.072.01.1.1
GTGCTGGTGCCGCTGCGCGATGCGGCCCAACACATAGAGCCATTCCTCGCCGCGTTGCGGCAGCTCGACTTCCCAAAGGACAAGATGAAGCTCGTCTTTTGCGAAGGCGACAGTTCAGATGGCAGCTGGGAGCGGTTGCAAGGCGCCACTGCGGCCCTGGGCAAGGACTATCGCGAAGTCGTGCTGCTGCGGAAAAAACTCGGCACCGAGCTTGACCGCGACAAGCGAGCGAACCGGCAGCTGCAACGCGTCAGGCGCAGCGGCATCGCCAAGGTGCGTAACCATCTGATCGATCATGGGCTGAGAGACGAGGACGACTGGGCGCTGTGGATCGACATCGATGTCTGGCGTTTTCCAGCGGACGTCGTGACCCGGCTGATTGCAAGGGGGCACCGCATCGTCGCGCCGCACTGCGTGAAAGTCCCAGGCGGCGACAGCTTCGACCTCAACAGTTTCGTCACTGTGCGGCACAACAGAGATCATAACTACTTCCGCCATGTTCACGACGGTCTCTATCAGCCTCCGCGGCACACACATGCAAGGCTGCATATGAGCGACGTCCGCCACCTCGACAGCATCGGCCTGGATGGTGTCGGCGGCACCATGCTCTTGGTCGATGCCGCCTTGCATCGCGGCGGCCTTCGCTTTCCGGAGATCCCCTATCGCGACCTGATCGAGACCGAGGGTTTCGGCGCCCTGGCGAACGATCTCGGCATCAGGCCGATCGGACTGCCGCGGCTGGAGATACAGCACGTCCCCTGGTGAGGCCCCGCCTTTCCCAGTTTCCCTCCAGAAACAGCCGGCCGCGAAGGGCAGCCTTCCAGCATCGCAACCGAATTCGCCGGACGCTCGACCGCTGAACGGCCGACGGCCGGCCAGTCACCGCGCCCATGCCGCGCTGGGGGCATCGACCTGCGAACTGCGCAAGAGGGCAGCGCCGCGCCACCATCAATCGTGCAACTCTCTCGCGATTGGCGGGCCAACGCTGAAGCCCGAGAACATCACCTCGAAGCCTTCGCGCTGCGGCGAGCAGCACATCATGCCGACGTCGACGCTCCGCGAGACCGGGAAATGGGCCAGCCGCACCGGTTTCCAGCGGCCGTCCGCGGCTTCGAGGTACTGAACGCGAATGGCTTCGGCGTGGCGGGTCAGACGAATCCTCACGCCGTCGGGGTCTGTCGGAATGCTGACCAGCGACCAGTCGGAGGTGTCGTTGGTGACGACAACGGAAAAATAGGCGAGGCCGTCCGTGTATTCGATACCGGCCTTGATCCAGTGCGTTTCGCTGAGCCGCAGCATCAGGCCGGCCTGATCGTAGAGCGCCTTGTATTCGCCTTTGACGGTGACCTCGGCGCTGAAGTCGCCCGCCACGGGACGATAGAGGAAATGGCCATTGTCGCGGCGGAAGCCGTAGAAGGTCTCGCGCCAAAAATCCGTCTCCTTGCCGGTACGGACATGAAGCGTCCCGTCGCCGAACACATGGTGCGGCGGCGGGTTGAGCCAGGCCATTCCGGCGAAGTCGGACGTCATGAAGCCTGCCCGTCAGCCGGCGAACGTATAGGCCGTCTTGACGGTGGTGTAGAACTCCATGGCGTAGCGGCCCTGCTCGCGCGGGCCGTAGCTCGAGCCCTTGCGGCCGCCGAACGGCACATGGAAGTCGACGCCCGCCGTCGGCAGGTTGACCATTACCATGCCGGCTTCGGAGTTGCGCTTGAAATGCGTCGCGTGCTTCAGGCTTGTCGTGCAGATGCCGGAGGTCAAGCCGAACGGCGTGTCGTTGGCCACAGTCAGCGCCTCATCATAATCCTTGACGCGGATGACATTGGCGACCGGGCCGAAGATTTCTTCGCGCGAGATGCGCATGGCGTTGGTGGCGCCGGTAAACAGCGCGGGCCTGAGATAGAAGCCGGGAGTCTCGCGCTCCAGCCGCTCGCCGCCGAAGGCGAGCTCGGCGCCTTCCTGGCGGCCGATAGCGATATAGTCCTCATCCTGTTTGAGTTGGGTCTGGTCGACGACCGGGCCGATCTGGGTCTTGGCGTCCAGCGCGTCGCCGATGACCAGCTTGTCCAGGCGCTCCTTCATGGCGTCGACGAAGCGGTCGTGGATGCCTGCGGTGACGATGAGGCGCGAGGACGCGGTGCAACGCTGGCCGGTCGAGAAATAGGCGCCGTTGACGGCGCAATCGACCGCGACCGCAAGGTCCGCGTCGTCGAGCACGACGAGCGGGTTCTTGCCGCCCATCTCGAGCTGGAACTTGCGCATATGCTCCACACTTGCCGCCGCGACGCGTTTTCCCGTGCCGACCGAGCCGGTAAAGGAGATGGCGTTGACGTCCGGGCTGTCGAGCATGGCCTGGCCGACGACAGAGCCCTTGCCCATGACGAGGTTGAGCACGCCCTTCGGCAGCCCGGCACGATGCAGGATGTCGACGATGGTCCAGGCGCTTTCGGGAACCAGTTCCGCCGGCTTGAAGACAATGGTGTTGCCGTAGGCCAGCGCAGGCGCAATCTTCCAAGCGGGAATGGCGATCGGGAAGTTCCACGGCGTGATGATGCCAACCACGCCGACGCCTTCGCGGGTCATCTCGACACCGACGCCGGGGCGCACGCTCGGCACAAGCTCACCAGACAGCCGCAGCGTCTCGCCGGCGAAGAAGTCGAAGATCTGCGCGGCGCGGATGGTTTCGCCGACGCCTTCGGCCAGGGTTTTGCCTTCTTCACGGGCGAGAGACCGGCCGATCTCGTCCTTGCGCGCCATGATCTCGTCGGAAGTCTTCTTCAGCACGGCATGGCGCGCCAGGGGGCCGGAGCGCGACCAGCCCGGGAAGGCCGCCTTGGCGACCGCGATGGCCTGCTTGGCCTCCTCCGGCCCGGCCGAGGCGTATTCGCCGACCACATCGTTGGTGTTCGACGGGTTGATGTTGCGCGAGCCGGCCTCGCCCAGCCACTCGCCGTCGATCAGGTTCTTGCGGAGCACGGTCATCTTCATTCCTTCGAGATTGGCTTGCTTCTTCGAGATTGGCTGGCGTGGCAAAGCGCCGGTCATTTGTCAGACAAATGATATAGCCATGGTCGGCGGAAACGTCTACCCGAGAAGCTTTCGATAAAGGTAGGCGCGCGGCGGTGGAAGTCCACCGGCTTCGTCCGCGCCCCTCTGTCACGACAAAGCCCTGACGGCCTCCTTCAGACGGAAAACGACCAGAACAGGCCGGCGAGCGTTGCCGCGGCGAAGATGACGAAGAACAGGCTTCTGAGCAGGATGTTGCGGCGAAGCTCATTCATGGCGAGATGCGCGCCGACGATCGCCGGGACGAACAGGAATCGCCAGTTGAGAAGGGTCCAAGGCACCTCGCGCTGGCCGAGCGCCCATCGGGCGAGAAGCGAACCGACAATGGCGGCGAACAGCACGATCGTTGCCCAGAAGATCGCATCCGCGGCATGCGTAAGCACAACTCCGGCGGCGCGGATGGGCAGGATCATCATCAACATCGCGCTGAAGAAGTAAATGGCGGCGATGGCCAGGAACGAACC
Organism: Mesorhizobium sp. M1A.F.Ca.ET.072.01.1.1; assembly: GCF_004023325.1. Taxonomy (NCBI): domain Bacteria; kingdom Pseudomonadati; phylum Pseudomonadota; class Alphaproteobacteria; order Hyphomicrobiales; family Phyllobacteriaceae; genus Mesorhizobium; species Mesorhizobium sp. M1A.F.Ca.ET.072.01.1.1. Next base: position 3,531 of record NZ_RZSF01000194.1, read on the forward strand.
CGCGTCGGCAATGCCGTCGAGACGCTTAACGCCGAAGGCGCCTTGGGGGTAGCCGTGCCTGGCGACCGCCAGCGACAACGCCATCAGCAAGGCGCTCAGAACCGTGACCAATGCGAATGTGCCGAGAGCCTTGCTCATGCCGTTCCCTGTCGAGACGAATCAACGGGAGTCTAGCAGAGCGCGGCTGCCGAAAACCGCAATTCACCTCTCGGCGGTATCGAAGCATCAGGGCTTCTGCGAGGGCGAGATGAGTTCGGCCTTGCGCCGGGCGGTCTCCAGGCCGACGTCGATGAAGCGGGCCAATTCCATGTTGTCGGTCCACAATTGCGCCAGATCGCCGTCTTCCTCAAGAGGTTCTCGCTGACGATCTCGGAGGAGAAGGATTCGCGTCGAGCACGACAGCGCAGGCGGGGTCGGTGCAGGCGTGGCGACGAGGCTGGTCTTGTCCGGGATATTGGCCGATCTAGGCGACCTGACCGGCCCGATTACACATTGGACGCCTTCCGCCGGCGCTGACCTATCCGATGCGAGCGCCGCTTGCCGGATCGAACAGATGCAGCGCCGCTGGGTCGGCGGCGAGCCGGATCGCGTCGCCCGGTTTGACATTGCTGCGGCCCATGACGAAGACGCAGATCTGCTGGTTGGCCAGCCTGACATAGAATTGCGTCGACAGGCCGAGCGGCTCGACGACCTCGACCTGACCTTTCAGCGGGCCGTCGTCGGCCAGCCGGATGTGTTCCGGCCGCAGCCCGACGGTCAGCGCATCGCCATTCTTCAGCGGCAATCCGTCCGGCAGCCTCAGCTTCTGGCCGTCGCCCAGCACGGCATCGACCTTGCCGCCCTTGGCGACCTTTGCCGGCAAAAAATTCATGCCGGGCGAGCCGATGAACCCGGCGACGAAAGTGTTGGCGGGACGATCGTAGAGCTCCAGCGGATGGCCGACCTGCTGCACATAGCCGTCATGCATGACGACGATGCGGTCGGCCATGGTCATCGCCTCGACCTGGTCGTGCGTGACATAGACCGAGGTTGTCTTCAGCTGCTGGTGCAGCGCCTTGATCTCGGCGCGCATGTGGACGCGCAGCTTGGCGTCGAGGTTCGACAGCGGCTCGTCGAACAGGAAGACTTTGGGATCGCGCACGATGGCGCGGCCCATGGCGACGCGCTGGCGCTGACCGCCGGAAAGCTGGCGCGGCAGGCGGCCGAGAAACGTCTCCAGACCGAGGCGCTTGGCGGCGGCGCCCACCCTGCCGTCGATCGTCGTCTTCTCGGCCTTCTTCAGCATCAGGCTGAAGCCCATGTTCGAGGAGACGTCCATATGCGGGTAGAGCGCATAGGACTGAAACACCATAGCGATGTCGCGGTCCTTCGGCGCCACATCGTTGACCAGCCGCTCGCCGATGCGGATCTCGCCGCCGGTGACCTCCTCCAGGCCGGCGATCATGCGCAGCAGCGTTGACTTGCCACAGCCGGACGGGCCGACCAGCACGACGAACTCGCCGTCGGCGATCTCGAGATCGACGCCGTGCAGGATGCGCAGCGCTCCATAGTCCTTCTCGACATGTTGCAGGGTGACGGAAGCCATCGATTATCCTTTGACAGCGCCGGCGGTAAGGCCGGTGACGAGATAGCGTTGCAGGAAGGCGAAGAAGATGCAGACCGGGATCAGCGCCAGGATGGAGGCCGCCATCATCTGCCCCCAGTCGACGGCGAACTTGCCGATGAAGGTGAGCAGGCCGACGGCAAAGGTCTTCTGCTCGTCGCTGGAGATCAGCATCAGCGCGAACAGCAATTCGCTCCAAGCGGCGGTGAAGACGAAGCCGAGCGTCGCCCCCATGCCGGGCAAGGTGAGGGGCACGATCACCCGGCGCATCGCCTGGGCGCGCGTGCAGCCGTCGATCATCGCCGCCTCCTCCAGATCCTTCGGAATGCTGTCGAAGAAGGATTGCATGAGGAAGGTGGCGAAGGCGGTGTTGAAGGCGGTGTAGATGATGATCAGCCCGGTCAGGCTGTTGGTCAGGCCGAGATCGCCCATGATGCGGTAGATCGGCGGGATGACCATGACCAGCGGGAAAGTCTGGGTCAGCAAGAGCAGGATCGCTAAAGTCGCCTTGCCGCGGAAGGTAAAGCGCGACATCGCATAGCCGGCAAGCGTGGCGATGACCGTGACCAGTGCCGCCGTCGACACCGAGACGATGACGCTGTTCAAGAAGTAGCGCGGGAAGTCGGAAGCCTCCAGCACGGTGTCGAAGTTCTTGAGCGTCGTTTCCGATGGCCAGAAGGTTATGCCTTCGGAATAGAGCAGCCGCTCCGGCGTCACAGAGATCTTCAGCGTCCAGAAGATCGGGAACAGCGCGAAGACGACATAGGCGGCGATCGCGGCGTAGAGGCCGATGCCGCCGGCGATGCGCGAAGAGGTGGAACGGCCGGCGATCATCAGACATGCCTCACAAGTGTGCGGCGGATGGCGATCAGGCCAACCGCATAGGCAATGAGCAGCACCAGCAGCAGCACCGCGACTGCGGACGCATAGCCTTTGTCCAGCGACTTGAAGGCGCTGACATAGATGTAGACCGGCACCGTGCTGGTCGAGCCTGCCGGTCCGCCCTCGGTCATGACGAAGATCAAGTCGGCGAAGGTCGCGATCCAGATGGTGCGCAGCATGACGGTGATGACGATGGTCGGCGCCAGGAACGGCAGCGTCACCTTGGTGAAGCGCTGCCAGGGCGAGGCGCCGTCGATGGCTGCCGCCTCATGCAGTTCCGACGGGATCGACTTCAACGCCGCAAGCAGCGTGATGGCGAAGAAGGGAATGCCGAACCAAATGTTGGCGACGATCGGCCCCCACATGGCTGTCGCCGGATCGGAAAGCACGTTGGTCGGCTCGGCCTTCAGGCCGAGCGCGAAAAGCCAGTGCGGCAGCGGGCCGATGATCGGGTTGAACAGCCAGGCCCAGGTAAGGCCGGAAAGAAAGGACGGCACCGCCCAGGGCAGGAACACCACGGCCTGCACGACCTTGCGGCCATAAAAGGGCTTGTCGAGCAGCAGCGCCAGACCAAGCCCGAGGAAGAACTGGAAGAACAGGCTGGCGGCCGTCCACCAAAGCGTGTTGACCAGCGCCTGGCCGAGCACCGCGTCGGAGAGCATCGCCTGGTACTGGCCGAGCCCGACATATTCCGATTTGAAGGCGGAGAATTTGCGGAAGGAATAGCTGATGCCGATGATCAGCGGCACCAGGAGCACGACGACCAGCAGGACGATAGCCGGCGAAAGATAGAGCCAGGGCTCGATCGCGGCCTTGCTCAGCCGCTTCTTGCGCGGCCGGCCGGTCGATCGGATTTCGGACACTGCGTAAGTCATGGATTTGGCTCTACGGGTGATGGTGAGGCCAGCGTGGCGACAGCGTCCTTCTCCCCATTCTACGGGGAGAAGATGCCGGTTCACCCTCCGCTGCAGCGCAGCTGCTGCGGAGGAGGGCAGGCAGATGAGGAGCGGAGCCGACTTTCAGGATTCGGCGCTGCCCCTCATCCGTCACTTGTCCGTGAATGTCGTTCTCCCAAAACCGCTTCGCACTTTTGGGCGACATTCATCGGGTGACACCTTCTCCCCGCAAGCGGGGAGAAGGAAGAAAGGTCACTTCTTGTTCTTGGCCAGCCAGGCCTGCTGCTCCTTGGTCAGGAACGCCGCCCACTCGTCGGCCACCTGCTTGGCCGGCTTCTGGCCAAGCAGCACTTCCTGGAAGTTCTTGATCGCCACCTGGTCGACGAAGTTGCCGAGGTTTTCCAGATGCGTCGGCGGCGTCACCATTTCATATTTCGAGCTGTCGTTGAGCTCGGTGAACCAGCCCTTGAACTGCTCGGTCTTGAAGTGGGCGTCCTGATCGGCGCCGTTGTGGATCGGGACGACGCCGACTTCCTTGGCCCATTCCAGATTGTCCTTGGGCGACAGCAGCGTCGCCATCAGCTTCCAGGCTTCGTCCTTGTGCTGCGAATTGGCGAACATCGCCCAGCCGGCATAGCCCAGCGTCGGATAGGATTTGCCGCTCGGGCCGACCGGCAGCGGCGCGACCGCAAAGTCGTCGGCGCTCATCTTGTCGGCGATGCCGAGCAGCGCGTCCGGATCCTGGTTGAGCATGGCGCAGGTGCCGGAATAGAAGCCGGTCACCGTCTCGTTGAAGCCCCAGCTCACGGAATCCTTCGGCGCCAGGCCGTTCTTGTACATGTCGGCCAACATCTGCAGCCCCTTGACCGAGCCCTCGTCATTGATGGTCGAAGTGCCGTCCTCGGTGAAATAGCCGCCCTTGCCGGCGGCGATGTTCATGAACATGTGCATGCCGTTGAAGGCGCCGGGACCGCCGCGGAGGCAATAGCCGTATTTGCCGGGGATGGCGGAGATCTTTTTGGAGAACTCGACGAACTCGTCGAGGTTTTCCGGCGGACGGTCAAGACCCGCTTCCTTGAACAGCTTCTTGTTCCAGAACAGCGCGTTCACATAGTAGCCGTAAGGGATCATGAACTGGGTGTTGTTGACTGTCGAGCCGAACTGCTTGGCCCGGTCGCCGAGCGTCTTGGCGTCGTCCCATTTGGCCATGTAGGGGCCGAGATCCTCGAGCTGGCCGTTGTTGGCATAGAGGCCCATCCAGCGTTCCGGCATCTCGACCACGTCGGGCGTGTCGCCGGCCTGAACCATGGTGAGAAACTTCTCGAACGCCTGACCCCAAGGCAGCGAGACGAGCTCGACCTTGATGCCGGGATTGGCCTGCTCGAATTCGGCGATCTGCTTCTTCAGGAATTCGGTGCGCGGCGGGCTGGTGATGACCTCGACCATCTTGATGGTGGTGTCGGCCAGCGCGGCCCCGGCGGAAATCGCGAGGCCGGCAGCGGCGGCAAGCAGGATTGTCAGGCTTTTCATGTTCGGAACTCCCATTTTGAACACCTTATTTTTTTGCCTTGTCGAAGGCCTGGGCGATGTCGGCCCAGAGGTCCTCGACGTTCTCCAATCCGACATTGAAGCGGATGGTTCGGGGGCTGACGCCGAAGCGCGCCATCGAATTCAGACCCGGCGTCTGCTCGAGCGAGGCCTTGGCCGGCACGACCAGGCTTTCATGGCCGCCCCAGCTGACGCCGATGCGGAACAGCTTCAGCGCATCGACGAAAGCCGGAATGTCGACATCTTCCGCGACCTCGAAAGAGAACAGCCCGGCATAGCCGGCAAGCGTCTTCTTGCCGGGATGATTGGAGTAGGCGGGATGGTTGACCCGCTCGACCTTGCCATGCGCCTTCAGCCGCTCGGCGAGCGTGAGACCGCTCTTCATATGATGCGGCAACCGCAGCGGCAGCGTGCGCAGGCCGCGCAGCAGAAGCCAGCTCTCGAAAGGCGACAGCTTGCCGCCAAGCGACGAATAGGTCTGCTCGTTGATGTGCTTGATATGCGCGGCCGAGCCCGCCACCACCCCGGCGACGGTGTCGCTGTGGCCGCCGAGATATTTCGAAGCCGAGTGCAGCACCAGATCGACACCATGCGAAATCGGCTTCTGGAAGACGGGCGTCGCCCAGGAATTGTCGATGGTGGTGACGATGCCCCGTTCCTTCGCCAGCCGGGTCAGGTGCTCAATGTCCTGCAGCTCGAACATCATCGAGGTGGGGCTTTCGAGGTAGAGCAGCTTGGCGCCCGGAAGCGCCGCCGCCACCGCATCGGGGTCCGAGCCGTCGACATAGTCGACCTTGATTTGCAAGCGCGGGAACAGGCGCTCGAACAGGCGGTAGGCGTCGCCATAGCAGTTGCGTACGGCAACGATCCGTTCGCCGGCGCCGACGAAGGCGAGCACGGTGGCGCTGATAGCCGCCATGCCGCTGGAGAAGCCCCGCGCGGCTTCCGCGCCTTCCAAGGCCGCGACGCGCGCCTCGAACTCCATCACCGTGGGGTTGTCGCCGCGCGAATAGATCGGCTGCCTTCGCCTGCCGGCAAAGGTGTCGGCCATGTCGGCGTAATTGTCGAAGGTGAAGAGCGATGTCTGGTAGATCGGCGGCACCACAGCGCCGCCGGGGAACGGATCGTCATGCGCGAGAAGCGTCGCCGCCTCGCCGAGGTAGTCGCTGGCCAAAGAAGCCGGGTCGAACCCTGTGGGATGCTCGTTCATTTGCGATCCAAAAGCTTGAGGTTGGCGGCGCCGCGCTTGAGGTCGTTTTCGACGGTAGCGATGAGCTTCAGCGCTTCGGCCCGGGCTCCCTCCGGGTCGTGCGCGGCGATGCGGTCGAAGATGGTGCGGTGATAGGGAAAGCTGGCATGGCCGAAATCGCGCACGCCGAGCGGATGTTCCCAGAAGCGGTGGAACAGCTCGTGCATGGCGCTGATGATCTGCTCGAACAGCGGATTGCCGGAGGCGCGGTAGACCGACTGGTGGAACTCCCAGTCCTCCTCCGACGACATGCCGGCGCGGCTGTGGAAGGCTTCTTCCATGATGTCGAGCTTGCGCTCGATCTCGGCGACCTCAGCCTTGCCGGCGCGGACGGCGCAAAGAGCGGCGGCCTCGGCCTCCAGCGCGCGGCGGATCTCCAGCGTGCGCATCAGGCCGGCGAAGTCGTTGCCGCCGGCAAGGGTCAGCGGCATGTGCAGCATGTCGGGCGAGACCGCCGCCTTGAGGTAAGTGCCGCTGCCCTGGCGCCGCTCGACGAGGCCCAGCCCCTCCCAGCGGGTGAGTGCCTCGCGAACCGTGTTGCGGCTGACCTTAAGGCGCTCGGCCAAGATGCGCTCGGTCGGCAGTTTTTCACCGGGATCCAACGCCTCTTGCCGCACGAAGCCGGCCAACGCCTTCAGGACCGCATCATCGCGGGCCGTCGTCTGGATCGGCGGGAGAGGGTCGGTCACGCTGGTGAATCCGAAAGTGGTTCAATGGTCCAACCAATTTCTGCATTAACGAAGAGGTGAGTCAACCACGCATGGTGCGATTCGGCGATTTTCGGTCGATAGCCGACAGTGCGCGAGCGGCGTCAGCCGCTCACGCGCCGAGCTTCGCTCCAAGCTGCTCGACTTGAAACGGAGCGACCAGCGGCGGACCGTCGAGGACCCCTTGCGACTGCAAGGCAGCCTGCCCGAGTTCGGTCAGAGCGTAGATGCCGCGCTCGGCCCTGGCGAACCAGCCATAATAGTTGTGCAGCAGGATGCTGGCCGCGCGGGGGGCAACGAGTTTCAAATCGCGCGGCCGCTTCGGGCCGTCGGCCATGGCGGCGGCGCAGGCAATCGCTTCCTGGCGGTATGCGGTCATGATCGGCTTTTGCCGCGTGCTGCCGCCGATGGAGGGATCGCCCTTGCGGCGGTGATGCTCCTCGACCAGCCGCGAGCGCCGCCTCGGGTCGCGCCGCGGCGGCACGGCGGCCGGGCTGAGCAGCAACTCGACCTTGCCTTTCCCGTCGACCGCGAGCAGGCCGAAGCCGAGCCGCCGGCAGAGCGCGCGAAAACGTCGATCGTGCTCGCGGCCCTTGCCGCGCGCCGACATCCGCGCGGCGAGCCAGACCTCGTCGCAGGCCGCCGCCCGATCGACGCCTTGCAGAACGAGCTCAAGATTGAACTGCAGCTTCAGCTCGCAGATGACGACCACGGGCGGCTCGCCTTCGCGCAACCCGACGATGTCGCAGCCGCCGACCTCGCCTTTGACGGTGAAGTCGAGGCTCTCGAGGAACCGCTTCACCGGTGCATAGAGGGACGTTTCCTGCATGGGAGAGGCATAGCCGATTCGAGCCCGGCCGACACGGCAGAAGGCGACGCGACCGCCCGCCGCTATTGCTTGGCGAACTGGCCCCTATAGGTCTGGCCGGCAAGCGTGTAGGTGCCGGCCAGCGTTCCGTCAGGCTGCATCGTAAACGTGATGTCTGCGCCGTTCGGCAGGCGTCCAAGCTTCAAGGTGTTCCCGGCGATCCTGCCGGCGCCGTCGGCGATCCCCGGCTTGTTGTCGGCCATATCGCCCCACGCGTAGCTGACCGTCACCTGCCCGGCCGGTGAAACGGTCAGCACGGCCAGCTTGCCTTCAAAGGTGCCATCCAGCCGTCCCGCCCAAATGCCTGAAAACGCCGCATATCGGGCGGGGACACTCTTGCCCGGAGGCGTGATCGCCACGGTTTGGTCGAGCACCGCAGTGTCCGGGACAGCGGGAGCCGCGACAGCAGCCGGGGCAGGTTGAGGAGGAGGCGGGGCCTCGGATACCGATTGACAAGCGACAAGCGCCAATGCCGCGAAACCGAGCATCAAAGAAAGACTGTTTGGTGGAGCCAATCGGAATCGAACCGACGACCTCTTGAATGCCATTCAAGCGCTCTCCCAACTGAGCTATGGCCCCACTCCCGGCAGTCAGCCGGCGCCGTTTCCGGCGAAGAGATCCGGCGCGGTTGGGCACCGCGCCGTCGTTTAGTGCTGGCGGCTTCTAGCGCCGCCTTCGGTCAAGATCAAGCCTTGAAAAGCCGCTTTTTCGTCACAGGTCAAAATGGCCGGCAAACAATCGCGCCGGGGCCGAAATCAGACCTCGTCCTCGTCGTCGCCGACGCCGATCATATCGGAAACGTCGTCGTCCTCTTCTTCCTCGTCGGCAAGGAAGGTGTCATCGTCATCGTCACCGAGATCGACATCATCCTCGTCGTCGCCGAGATCGGGCAGATCGTCGCCGCCGCCCTTGGTCTCCTCGTCCGCATCTTCGAGCGAGACGATTTCGGCGCCTTCTTCCTCCTCGGAGTCGACTTCCTTGTCGGCGACGTCCTCATCGTCCTCGATCGCGGAAATCTTGCCTTCCTCGAAATAGGAGCGCGGATAGCTCTTGCCGGTGTATGGCGAGACGATCGGGTCCTTGTTCAGATCGTAGAATTTCCGCCCCGTTTCGGGGTCGACACGTTTTGTGCCAAGTTCAGGTTTTGCCACAGCAAGCCTCGTCAAAAAAAGAATGGTCCCCTTAACCGCAGTTTTCCGCGCTGTCAAAGCCAAAAGCCGGCATCGCAAAACCTTGCATTCGAAGGCCCGCGTGAGGGGATGACCATTGCGGCGCGCCGTGATACGAGACCGCCGCAACACGACGAATTGAGCCGGCCCGCCGGCGCCCGCATTTGGAACAGACAATGTCTCACGC
>NZ_RZSF01000195.1:0-12585 GCF_004023325.1 Mesorhizobium sp. M1A.F.Ca.ET.072.01.1.1
CGACGCGCTCTCGCAGATCCATCGATAGTGCCATCCATGCTGGCCTCCTTCCCAGCATGAATGGTGAATCATAAACCCGCTGATTTGGGAATCCTCAACGACTCCCAACAATTTCATCCCGCTCTAGAAGGTCCGTCCCCGACATCATGGCTGTGCTCTGGACACGAAAGCTTGCGTTCCTTCGCCCCTCTGTCCTGCCGGACATCTCCCCCACTTGGGGGGAGATCAGATGTGGCGCCGGCTTTCGCCAATCATCGACGGTACAAAGGGAGAGCCGTCAGCGGCACTGCCAATCTCTCCCCTCGTGGGGGAGATGTCCGGCAGGGCAGAGGGTAGCGCCGTAGAGCGCAACTGTCGCGGCGTGCCTCACCTCCTCGCCGACATCGAGCGGCAAGATCCAGCGGTTCCTGCTGAGGAAGGCGGAGGTAGAGAAGCGGAAGGCCGGATAAAATTCGGGTTCTCCCGGGGATTCCGCCACGCAAAAGCCGCCAAGTCAGGCGAAGGCCACAAGGGCTTTGGTTTGAATTGGGGTTATAGAATGCGGCTGGTCTGGGCGTTTTCGTTCGCGCTGGCGAGCGGCGTGGTTTTCGCGGCATCGCCGGAGGACGACTATATCGCCGCGCGCGACAAGGCGATTTCCAACATCGCGGCGCAAGAGAGCTCGAACGCGGAAGTGGAGACACTCGATGCTGCCAACACCAAGGCGCTGGCCGATCTGGAAAAGCGTCTTTCCGCCGTTCTCGGCCCGCTTTCGGTCAAGGATTTTCCGGCAACCGGCACGATCAATCTGCAGAGCCTGAGCGCCTCCGATATTGGCTTCGGCATGCTGGACGGGCTGCGCTACGCCAAGAGCGACGCCGGCCCGAGCATCGTCGCGACGACACGCGGGCTGGTCGAGCGCTGGCTGCGGTCCAAGGCTGACGAGGAGGATGAAAGCCTCCGGCTGCCCGCCGGCATCGACGAGGCGCTCAAGCTAGACGCCTTCTATACCCAGGCTATCGGCAGCGACGCCGCATTCGTGAAGACGCTCGACTTTTCGCTGAAGAAGCCCGAAGGCGCCGATATCGCCGTCGCGCGGCTCGGCGGCTGGACGCAGGATGTCGGACCGATCTACGACCAGCAGGTCGTCGTCGCGGTGGTAAAGGGCGACCGCGTCCTGATCGCCGAGGCGCCCGCGTCACCGGCCGTGCCGAAGATCGCGGCCTGCGAGGCGCTTTGGACCGCGGCGGACGCGGCTGCCCAGAAATTTCAGCAGACCTATCAGAACTCGGACCTGAAGGACCAGCAGGCCTATGATTCCGCCAACGCCGCCTGGGAAAAAGGCGACGGCGATTATCGCGCCTGCATGGGCGAGCGCCTGCCGGGCGATCCGGCCTTCCCGGCACTGCTTGCCGAGGCCCAGCAGCTTGCTGACCGGATGACCGGGAAGTAGGCCCAGAGCGGTGAAGCGCCGAGCTGGCTAGACATCCTTCCCTCAGCTCGCGGCGGCCCTCATGTTGCGCCGGCGCCTGGCGGTGGGCCGCGCCGGCTCCACGATATGCCCGTTGGTGACATGCCCATTCGTCACGGGCACAACATCCTGCCGAGCCCGGGCGTCCGTCACCCTGTGCAGCCGCTCGTAAGGCAGCAGCTCCTTGATGCGGGCATTCAGCGTCTCGACCTCGGCGCGCAGGTCCTCGCATTCCTGTTTCTGGATATCGAGCTGGATCTGCTCCGACGCCTGCTGCAGCGATAGCTGCGAGAGATTGGTGCTGATCACCGACAAATTCTTCTTGTCCAATTCGCTCTCGTTCCTGAGAACGGCAAGCTTCTCTTCCGCGATCTGCCGCTCGGTCACGGCGTCATTCAACTGCGCCCTCAGTCCTGTCGCCTCGGCGACCGCATCGGTCTTGTCGATGGAGGCCTGCTCGAGCCGCGATTGCAGCTCCTGGATTTCGGAGCGCAAGCCGCGCAGCTCCGCCCGGCTCCGCGCAAGCTCCGCCGCGCCATCGCTTTCGGCAATGCGGGCGGCTTCGGTTACCTCGGCAAGCTTGGCCTGCGTCGTCTCCAACGATTTCTGCAGCCGGGCCTCCTCCTTCTCGTGGCTACCGAGCTGGGCCATCAGTTCGGCAACGCGCGTGGCTTCGTTGGCGTGGGTCGCCGCGAACTCGTCGAATTTGTGCCGGGCCTCGGCCTCGCGCTTTTGCGCCTGCTCCAGCTCGATCGAAAGCCCGACCTGCTTCTCGCGCAGCAGCTTGTTCTCGACAGCGCGCCTGTCGGCTTCGACGGTCTTGGCCGTCAGGGTCTTGACGATCTCACCGAACTCAGCCTCGCGCCTGGCGCTCTCATTGCCCATCTCGACCATTTCGAGCCGCACCGCTGCAAGCGCCTCGCGCAGCGACTCCCTGTCCTGGACGAGACTTGCCTCGCGCTGCTGCCAGGCCTCGGCCGCGCCGTCGCGTTCGCGCTGCTTGCGCGTAGCGTCAAGCAATTGTTCCGACAAGGCCTTGTGTTCGGCGCCCAGAGCGGCGTTCTCCAGCTCCAGCTCATTGGCGCGCAGCGCATCGCGATGCAGGGCGTTCAGGATATCGCGCGTCATGTGGTGCGCTGTGGCGATCTCGGCCAGCCTTGACCCGATCTCCTCCAGATGACCCTGTCCGTCGCGGAAGAGTCCGGAAACGGCTTCCAAGGCGGCCAACCGTGTCTGGGTGTGCGGCGTCAGCCGGGAGGCGGAAGCCTCGGACTGAGTCTCGCCCGGCGGTTCCTCCTCGCTTGCCGCCAGGTCGGCGGCAGAATCGTATCCCGGGGACGTCTCTTCGTCAGCCGAAAGACATTCTTCGAAAGCCTCTGCCAGATCCGACTGGAGCTCTTGAAATTCCTTGTCTACGTCCTCGGCCCGTTTGATCAGGGATTTGAAATTCATAACGGCACACCTCTTACGCTCACACCCGCCGTATTACTTAACGAATTGCTAATCTAGCCCTTAACGTTCCGTACGGGAAGCCTGACCAAAAGAAGGAAGGAATTAAGGTTATCGCGGATTTCCAGAGGCTTGCGCGGTGTTCCGTCAGCGGCATCTGCGCTCAGCGCGGTAAACGGTTAGAATGGCCTGCGTCGGCCGCACGTCATCGAGCCGCAAGCGAGCCTCTTGCGCCCGCTGCGAGCGGATCACTCGTTTGGAAAGGGAGCCGTTCCACGCTCCAGCCAGCACCCACGCCAGCGTTGGCCGTTCCATCTAGCCACGAGAGTTCCGTCATGCCGCAGGGGCCGGACCGGTCGGTCCAACCCCTGCACTGAGACATCAGCTCTTGATTTCGATACGCTTGGCCTGCGACTGCGCCTTCGCGGTCTTGGGCAGCATTACCGTCAGCACGCCGTTCTTGAAGCGGGCATCGATCTTGTCTTCTTCGATCTCGTAGCCCAGCGGGATGCGACGCTCGAAGCGGCCATAGACGCGCTCGGAGAACTGCCGCTCCTTGTCCTCCGTCTCGGAGCGCTTTTCACCCTTCAGCGTCAGCACGCCATCATCAAGCAGCACCTCGATGTCCTTCTCGTCCAGGCCCGGGACTTCGGCCGCCACCTTGATCTCCTTCTCGTTGTCGGAGATCTCAACGCTCGGCCAGCCGGCACCAAAGGCTGATACGCCGCCTAGGGATGGCAAGCCGGAACCGAAACCCCGGAAGACGTCGTCGAACAGCCGATTCACCTCGCGATGCAGCGACAGGAAAGGATCGCGTTCGCCGTCGCGGAAGACACTTGGAACCTGGTTGCCATTGTTTCGGCCCCAGGGAATCAGATCACGAACACTCATTTTTTCCTCCTTTCTGTTCATCCGGAAGACAAGGAAGCGCCGGGAACATCACCCGGCGCTTGGCGCAAAGCGCGGCGAGAAGGCTCAGGCCGCCTTGTTGTCGGCCTCGATTTTCTTTGTCGCGGCCTTTGGCGATGATTTGTCCGCCGTGATCTCGATCCGGCGCGGCTTCATTTCTTCCGGGATCTCGCGTTTGAGGTCGATTGTCAGCAGGCCGTTGACGAGGCTCGCATCGACGACCTTGACGTGATCGGCAAGCTCGAAGCGACGCTGGAATGCGCGGCCGGCAATGCCGCGATGCAGGTACTCGCCGTTATCCTCGCCTGCCTTTTGGCCAGAAACCATCAGCATGTTCTGCTCCTGGGTAATGGCCAGTTCGTCCTGGCTGAAGCCTGCCAGGGCCATGGTGATGCGGTAGTCGTCCTCGCCGCTCTTGGCGATATCGTAGGGCGGCCAGTTGTCAGCGGTTTCGATGCGGCTTGCGGTCTCGAGCGCGTTCAGCATTCGATCGAAGCCGATGCTCGACCGGAACAGGGGAGAAAAGTCGAAACTGGTTCTCATAGCTACATCCTCCATTGAGCAACATAGATACGAGGAGCGCCAAGGCAGCGGCGCTCCTTGACCTTGCCGACCACTTCAGGCGCCGGCAGGCTCGATTTGGGAATTGATTCCTTTGCCGTCAAGAGGTCCGGGGCGCGCCCGTCAAAGCTGCATAATTTACCTTTGTTTTCACGGCGCTAGCACTCGGCTGTTGCGAGTGCCAAAAAATTTCTTGCGGCCTCTTGAAACCGGCGCGTGCAAAACCACATCCACATGCGCGAGGCCGAAAGGATCGCGAGCCCCGCTCCGGTCCTTCCGGTCCGGAGTGGAGGAACCTCTCAAAATCTGTTTGTCCCGAAGGAGAACGATATGAAGTTCCATCCATTGCATGACCGCGTTCTGGTCCGCCGCGTCGAGGCCGAGGAGAAGACGGCCGGCGGCATCATCATCCCGGACACGGCGAAGGAGAAGCCGCAGGAAGGCGAGATCATCGCCGTCGGTTCCGGCGCGCGCGACGAGAGCGGCAAGCTCATTCCCCTCGACGTCAAAGTCGGCGACCGCATCCTGTTCGGCAAGTGGTCCGGCACCGAGATCAAGCTCAACGGTGAAGACCTGCTCATCATGAAGGAAAGCGACGTGATGGGTGTGGTCGAGCAGACATCGGCGTTGGGAAAAGCGGCTTGAACCGGCCCACCCGATCCGGTGAATGAAAGCTGCCTGCTGAAGGAGTGTTCCAATGGCTGCCAAGGAAGTGAAATTCCATTCCGACGCCCGCGACCGCATGTTGCGCGGCGTCAATATTCTCGCCGACGCGGTGAAAGTCACCCTCGGCCCTAAGGGCCGCAATGTCGTCATCGACAAGTCGTTCGGCGCTCCGCGCATCACCAAGGACGGCGTCACTGTCGCCAAGGAGATCGAGCTCGAGGACAAGTTCGAGAACATGGGCGCGCAGATGGTGCGCGAGGTCGCCTCGAAAACTAGCGATATCGCCGGCGATGGCACGACCACCGCGACCGTTCTCGCCCAGGCCATCGTCAGGGAAGGTGCCAAGGCCGTTGCCGCCGGCATGAATCCCATGGATCTGAAGCGCGGCATCGACAAAGCCGTCGAGGCTATTGTTCAGGAGTTGAAGACCAACGCCCGCAAGGTGACCAGAAATGACGAGATCGCCCAGGTCGGCACGATTTCCGCCAATGGTGATGCCGAGATCGGCCGTTTCCTTGCTGAGGCGATGCAGAAGGTCGGCAACGAGGGCGTCATCACCGTCGAGGAAGCCAAGACCGCCGACACCGAGCTGGAAGTGGTCGAAGGCATGCAGTTCGATCGCGGTTATCTCTCGCCTTACTTCATCACCAATCAGGATAAGATGCGCGTCGAGCTCGAAGAGCCCTATGTGCTGATCCACGAGAAGAAGCTTTCCAACCTGCAGGCGCTGCTGCCGGTTCTGGAGGCGGTGGTTCAGTCGGCGAAGCCCCTGCTCATCATCGCGGAGGATGTCGAGGGCGAGGCGCTCGCGACGCTGGTGGTCAACAAGCTGCGCGGCGGCCTGAAGGTTGCGGCCGTCAAGGCTCCGGGCTTCGGCGACCGCCGCAAGGCCATGCTGGAGGACATCGCCATCCTCACCGGCGGCACCGCTATCAGCGAGGATCTCGGCATCAAGCTTGAGAACGTCACGCTGGAGATGCTCGGCCGCACCAAGAAAGTGGTGGTCGAGAAGGAGAACACCACGATCGTCGATGGCGCCGGCAAGAAGGAGGAGATCCAGGGCCGCGTCGCGCAGATCAAGGCGCAAATCGAGGAGACCACCTCGGACTACGATCGCGAGAAGCTGCAGGAGCGTCTGGCCAAGCTCGCCGGCGGCGTGGCTGTGATCCGCGTCGGCGGTTCGACGGAGGTCGAGGTCAGGGAGCGCAAGGACCGCGTCGACGATGCCATGCATGCGACGCGCGCGGCGGTCGAGGAAGGCATTCTTCCGGGCGGCGGCGTGGCGCTGCTCAGGGCCGCCAATGCGCTCGACGCGGTGGCTGCCGACAACCCCGACCAGAGATACGGCGTCGACATCGTGCGGCGCGCCATCGAGGCGCCGGCGCGTCAGATCGCCGAGAACAGCGGGGCGGAAGGCTCGATCATCGTCGGCAAGCTGCGCGAGAAGACCGATTTCGCCTATGGCTGGAACGCCCAGACCGGCGAATATGGCGATCTTTTCAGCCAGGGCGTTATCGATCCGGCCAAGGTCGTGCGCACCGCGCTGCAGGATGCAGCCTCGATCGCCGGCCTGCTCGTCACCACAGAGGCGATGGTCGCCGAGAAGCCGAAGAAGGAAGCGGCACCCGCCATGCCCGCCGGCGCCGGCATGGACTTCTAGGACGCTGGGGAGGCGCGGCGCCGACACAGCCAATCTCCCCCGACAGGGTCCAATCGGGGGAGATTGGTCGTTAGGGCAAAAGGGAGCGCGAGGGAAACGGCACCCTTCTGAATTGACAAGAACCGGAAAAGCGAGAAAGCACTCCGCGACAGATCGGCTGGCGGGACGCGCCCCCTTTGTCCTGTCGGACATCTCCCCTCATCGGCGGAGATCGGCAGGTTCGACACGCCGCGGCGCGACGGGCCAGAGTTACTATGTGGGAAGATTCTGAATGACGACGGATACCAAGACGACGGAAACCAGGACATTCGAGGCGGATGTCTCGCGGCTGCTGCACATGATGGTACATTCGGTCTATTCGGACCGGGACGTCTTCCTGCGCGAGCTGATCTCCAACGGCGCGGACGCGTGCGAGAAGCTGCGCTTCGAAGCGATCACCCGTCCCGAGCTGCTGGGCGAGGACGCAAAGCCGCGCATCACCATTTCGGCCGACCCCGACAACAAGCAGCTTGCCGTCGAGGACAACGGCATCGGCATGGGCCGCGAGGAGATGGCCGAGGCTCTGGGCACCATCGCACGCTCCGGCACCCGTGCCTTCATCGAGCGCGTCGAGGCCGGCAAGGCGACTG
This sequence comes from Mesorhizobium sp. M1A.F.Ca.ET.072.01.1.1, assembly GCF_004023325.1. Taxonomy (NCBI): domain Bacteria; kingdom Pseudomonadati; phylum Pseudomonadota; class Alphaproteobacteria; order Hyphomicrobiales; family Phyllobacteriaceae; genus Mesorhizobium; species Mesorhizobium sp. M1A.F.Ca.ET.072.01.1.1. The sequence continues at coordinate 7,325 of NZ_RZSF01000195.1, forward strand.
AGGACTCGCAACTCATCGGCCAGTTCGGCGTCGGCTTCTACTCCGCTTTCATGGTGGCCGATCATGTCGATGTCATCAGCCGGCAGGCCGGCAGCGAGGAAGCCTGGCGCTGGTCTTCCGACGGCAAGGGCACCTACGAGATCGCTCCCGTGCCGCTTGCGGCAGCTCCCAGGCGCGGCACGCGCGTCGTGCTGCATCTGATGGACGATGCGAGTTCCTACACCACGCCTTACCGGCTCGAAGGGCTGGCGAAGTCGCAGTCCGGCCACGTGCCGGTGCCGATCACGCTTGTTGAGAAGCCGGGCGCCGAGCCGCGCGATATCGCCGACGGCACGGCGCTATGGGTGAGGCCGAAGAGCGACATAAAGCCCGAGGAATATACCGACTTCTACCGCAGCATCGCCGGCCAGTATGACGAGCCGGCCGCCACCATCCACTTCCGCGCCGAGGGTCGGCACGAATACAGCGCGCTTGCCTTCGTGCCGGGCTCGCGTCCGTTCGATCTCTTCGACCAGGACCGCAAGGGTCGTATGAAGCTCTACGTGCGGCGCGTCTTCATCACCGACGATGCCGACGTGTTGCCGCGCTATCTGCGCTTCGTCCGCGGCCTGGTCGATTCCGCCGATCTGCCGCTCAACGTCTCGCGCGAGATGATCCAGGAAAGCCCGCTGCTCGCCGCGATCCGCAAGGGTGTCACCAACCGCGTCCTCGGCGATCTTGGCAAACTCGCCGATAACGATGCAGAGGCCTACGCCAAGATCTGGGAGAATTTCGGCGTCGTGCTCAAGGAAGGCATCTACGAGGACTACGAGCGGCGCGAGCAGCTGCTGAAGCTCGCCCGCTTCCGCTCGACCGCTTCCGGCGAGACGCTGCGCAGCCTGGCCGATTATGTCGCCGCGATGAAGGAAGGGCAGAAGGCGATCTTCTTCATGGCCGGGGAAGACCGCGCCCGGCTCGAGGTCTCGCCGCAGCTCGAAGGGTTCCGGGCGCGCGGCATCGAAGTGCTGCTTTTGACCGATCCGGTCGACAGTTTCTGGACGACGATGGCGCCGGAATTCGACGGCAAGCCGTTCAAATCGGTGACGCAGGGCGCGGCCGAACTGTCGGAGATCCCGCTGCTCGACACCGCGTCCAAGCCGGATGCCGAAATCTCGTCCGAAATCGCGACCTTCCTGGCCTTCGTGAAGACGGCGCTGGGAGACGAGGTCTCGGACGTGAAGGCCTCCGACCGCCTGACCGAAAGCGCGGTCTGCCTGGTCGCACCGGAGCACGGTCCCGACCGCCAGTTCGAGCGGCTGCTCAACGCCGCCGGCCGCCTCGACAAGGCGGCCAAGCCGATCCTCGAGATCAACCCGCGGCACGAGCGCGTCACGGCGCTGGCGAAGCTCGGCGACGGCGAGCGCGCTTTCAAGGAAGACGCCGCGCATCTGCTTTACGACGAGGCGCGCGTGCTGGACGGCGACAAGCCGGCCGATGCCAGGGCGTTTTCGGCGCGGCTTGCTCGCCTGATCGAGCGCGGTTTGGCGAGGGAGTAGTGGGGGCGTTGGGCGCCTCACGGAGCCCGGATCCTGCCGTGACTTCTCACGAGGAGGCGGCGCAAGGGTGAGATCGGTCGCGATCCTTCGCGCCCCCCTCTGTCCTGCCGACGGGTCAAGGCTTCTCCACGCTACTACGCTCGGAGGTCAGAGCGCCGCCCTACCCCCTCAGCCCCGGTGCCTCTTGCCCCGTCCTGGCGACATATTCCGTATAGCCGCCGCCATAGGTGTGGATGCCATCCGGCGTGAGCTCCAGCACGCGGTTCGATAGTGCGGACAGGAAATGGCGGTCGTGCGAGACGAACAGCATCGTGCCTTCATATTGCGCCAGCGCCTCGATCAGCATCTGCTTGGTCGCCATGTCGAGGTGGTTGGTCGGCTCGTCGAGCACCAGAAGGTTCGGCGGATCGAACAGCATCAGCGCCATGACCAGCCTGGCCTTCTCGCCGCCGGAGAGCACGCGGCACTTCTTCTCGATCTCGTCGCCGGAAAAGCCGAAGCAGCCGGCTAAAGCCCTGAGCGGCGCCTGGCCGGCCTGCGGGAAATTGTCTTCCAGCGTCTGAAACACGGTGCGCTCGCCGTCGAGCAGCTCCATGGCGTGCTGGGCGAAATAGCCCATCTTGACGCTCGGACCGCGCGCCACCGAGCCCTCATCCGGCTCGGAGGCACCGGCCACCAACTTCAAAAGCGTCGACTTGCCGGCGCCGTTGACGCCCATCACGCACCAGCGCTCGCGGCGGCGGATCTGGAAGTCGAGGCCGGCATAGATCGAGCGGCTGCCATAGGATTTGTGGATGCCCTTCAGCGTCGCCACGTCCTCGCCGCAGCGCGGCGCAGGTTGGAACTCGAAGGCCACCGTCTGGCGACGCTTGGGCGGCTCGACGCGGTCGATCTTGTCGAGCTTCTTCACCCGGCTCTGCACCTGGGCGGCGTGCGAGGCGCGCGCCTTGAAGCGCTCGATGAAGGCGATCTCCTTGGCAAGCATCGCCTGCTGGCGGTCGAACTGCGCCTGCAGCTGCTTGTCGGCCAGCGCCCGCTGCTCCTGGTAGAATTCGTAGTTGCCGGAATAGGAGGTGAGCGCGCCGGCGTCGATCTCGATCACCTTCGAAACGATGCGGTTCATGAACTCGCGGTCATGCGAGGTCATCAGCAGCGCGCCGTCATAGTCCTTGAGGAATTTCTCCAGCCAGATCAGGCTCTCAAGATCGAGATGGTTGCTCGGCTCGTCGAGCAGCATGACGTCGGGCCGCATCAGCAGGATACGGGCGAGCGCGACGCGCATCTTCCAGCCGCCGGAGAGTTTTGCAACGTCGCCGTCCATCATCTCCTGGGAGAAGCCGAGGCCGTCGAGCACCTCGCGGGCGCGGCCGTCGAGCGCATAGCCGTCGAGTTCCTCGAAGCGGTGCTGCAACTCGCCATAGCGCTCGATGATCGCGTCCATCTCGTCGGCGCGGTCGGGATCGCCCATGGCGTTCTCGAGCTCGCGCATCTCGGCTGCGACGGCGCTCACCGGGCCGGCGCCTTCCATCACCTCGGCGACGGCGCTCATCCCCTCCATGTCACCGACATCCTGGCTGAAATAGCCGATGGTAACGCCGCGATCGACTGAGACTTGGCCTTCGTCCGGCTGCTCCTGGCCGATGATCATGCGGAAGAGCGTCGTCTTGCCGGCGCCGTTCGGGCCGACGAGGCCGACCTTCTCGCCCTTCTGCAGGGCGGCCGAGGCTTCGATGAAGACGATCTGACGGCCGTTCTGCTTGCCGATATTTTCGAGACGGATCATGGGACGGTCCGGGAAACTGCGCTGAGATGGCGGGATTTGCCCGGGGCATACGCGAATGAGGGTGCGGAGGGAAGAGGTAGAAGCGCCGCATCCGCGCGCTCGGCTATTCCTTCGAGGCAGAACCCAGCCGCAGTGAAATTGATTGGCGTCGCCGACCGATCGAGCGCTTAGTGCTGGAGCCAACCACTTGATGGGCTCTGGTAAGGGAGGTCAGCCATGGCCATGTACCTGACGCGCTTCAGCTACACGCCCGAGACCTGGGCGCGAATGATCGAAAACCCCGAGGATCGCCGCAAGGCGGCCAGCTCATACATAGAATCGGTCGGCGGAAAGCTGCACGGGTTCTGGTATGCGTTCGGCGAACACGACGGGTGGAACCTGTGGGAGGCGCCGGACAATGTTTCGATGGCGTCCGTCGTGCTCGCCATCGGTGCCGGAGGGGCGCTCAGCTCCTGCGAGACCACCGTCCTCCTCAGCGTCGAGGAGACGATGGACGCGCTAAGCAGGGCGAAATCGATCCGTTATCGGCGGCCTGGAACGTAGCGCCGAGAAAAGCCGCCTCGGAGGGGTGTCACCTCGCGTCGTGGAAGATGATACCGAGCGTATGTCGCCTGCCCGAGCGCAGGCGGCTGACGCCGTGGCGCAGGTTGACGCGATAGTAACCTCGCGTGCCCTCCACGGGCCGGTTGTGCACGGCGAAGATCACCGCGTCGCCGCGCTTGAGCGGCACCACCTCGGCGCGGCTCTGCATGCGCGGGCGCTGCTCGGTCAGCACGAATTCGCCGCCGGTGAAATCCTTGCCGGGTTCGGAGAGCAGGATCGCCACCTGCAGCGGAAAGGCGAGCGCGCCATAGAGATCCTGGTGCAGACAGTTGAAGTCGCCGGGGCCGTATTGCAGCAGAAGCGGCGTCGGCTTGGTTTGGCCCTCGTCGTGGCAACGCTTGAGGAAGGCGGCGTGGTCGGAAGGGTAACGGAGCGCGGCGCCCATCTTCTCGTTCCAGTCATTGGCGACGCCGGCGAGCCGTGGATAAAGCGCAGTGCGCAGGCCCTCGATCAGATCAGGCAGCGGATAACGGAAATAGCGGTACTCGCCCCTGCCGAAGCCATGGCGCGCCATCACCACATGGCTGCGGAAATGTTCTTCGTGCGGATAGAGCGCGGCGATTTCGGCGCATTCCTCCGGCGAAAGCAGGCCGGGCATGACAGCGCAGCCCTGGGCGTTGAGCTCGGAGACGAGCGCGTGCCAGTCCTGCGCGGCGACACGGGATTCGGCGGAGCGTCCGGCGCGTTTGGTGTTGAGGGAATGGACAGTCATGAGCGCCTCCTTCGATGCCATCAAAGTGGGGCGGAGGCGAAGCGGCGGCCACCCGATTCCTGCGGAAATGGCGCGGCCTTTACGGCGAACCAGCCGCAACGAAGCCCGCGCGGCCCTGCGCGCGGCGGAATGCCTGCTGCAGGCGCGGGTTGAGGCGCACCGCGTCGCGGCCGGCCTGGATGGTCCGCTCGACCTGCTCCGGCGTCAGCCTCAGCCGGGTCGGGATGACGTTCAGCGCGGCTGCCTCGTCTGGCGGCAGGTCGGCGAAGGAGACCAGTTCAACCACCATCTGGACGTCGCGGCACTTCCAGCCGGACAGGCTGCCGCGGTAGCGCGCTACCACCGCCGCCGGCAGGCTGCAGCGATATTTGACCAGCTTTTCGCGCCACAGCCGGAATTCGAGCTTGAGGGAATCGAATTCGTCGCGCACCGAGGACGCGATCGAGGTGCCGGCGGTGGCGTCGATCATGTCGACCAGGCCCGGTCCCTGCTTGACCTTGACCGAGGAAGAACTGGAAGAACAGGCTGGCGGCCGTCCACCAAAGCGTGTTGACCAGCGCCTGGCCGAGCACCGCGTCGGAGAGCATCGCCTGGTACTGGCCGAGCCCGACATATTCCGATTTGAAGG
>NZ_RZSF01000196.1:0-12560 GCF_004023325.1 Mesorhizobium sp. M1A.F.Ca.ET.072.01.1.1
GTGTGCGACCTGAACGGCATCATGCGCGGCAAGCGCATCCCGGTCGAGCAGGCGCGCAAGGCGCTCGAAGGCAAGCTGCGCATGCCTTATTCGCTGATCGGGCTCGACATCTGGGGCGAGGACATCGAAGGCAACGCCCAGGTTTTCTCGACGGGTGACGCCGACGGGCTTTGCCATTGGACCGGACGCGGCATCCTGCCCGTCAACTGGACGGCGCATCCGACGGCGCTTTTGCCCCTGTGGCTCGCCGACGAGGCCGGCGCACCCTATCTCGGCGATCCGCGCCGCGCGCTCGCCCGCATCCTCGACCGCTACGCAGCGCTTGGTCTGACGCCGGTTACCGCGACCGAGCTTGAATTCTATCTCGTCGATCCGACATCGCAGCGTCCGGTCGGTCCTGTCTCGCCGGTCACCGGCCGGCGTCTCGATTCCGATGCGGCGCTTTCGATCGACGAAATCGACGATTTCGAAGGCTTCATCCACGACATCTACGAAGCCTGCCGCATGCAGGGCATTCCGGTCGATACGGCGATCGCCGAGAACGGCGTCGGCCAGTTCGAGATCAACCTCAACCACGTTCCGGATGCCTTGCGCGCCGCGGACGACGCCGTGCTTTTCAAGCGCACGGTCAAGGGCATCGCGCGCAAGCACGGCTTTGCCGCCTGCTTCATGGCCAAGCCCTATGGCGAGCGCGCCGGCAACGGTTTCCATGTTCATTTCAGCGTGCTCGACAAGGACGGCCGCAACATCTTCGACGACGGCAGCGACCAGGGCTCCGACACCATGCGCCACGCCGTCGGCGGCCTGCTCGCGGCCATGGCCGAAAGCACGCTGGTGTTCGCGCCGCATTTCAATTCTTATCGCCGGCTGCGGCCACGGTCCTATGCGCCGACGGCTGTCGCCTGGGGCTACGAAAACCGCATGGTGGCGATTCGCATTCCAGGCGGCCCGTCTGCCGCGCGCCGCATCGAGCATCGCGTTTCCGGCGCCGACGCCAATCCCTATCTGGTGCTGGCGGCGATCCTGGGTGCCGCGCTGATGGGCATCGAGCGGCAGCTGTCGCCCGGCGAGCCGACCGGCGGCGAGGGACAGGGCCTCACGCTTGCCAAGCTGCCGCCTGACTGGGCCTCGGCGATCGCCGCCTTCGAGACCGGCAAGCGCGTCGCCGAAATCTTCCCGGCCGTGCTGCGCGACGCTTTCATCGCCTGCAAACGCCAGGAGTTGAACACCTTCGCGCTCAATGTCAGCGACTTCGAGATCGAGACCTATCTCGAAAGCGTCTAACCCCGCGCGGGGCTATTCTCCCGACCGGGCCCGCTGGCGCTCTTGCACGATGACGGCCAGGATTAAAAGCGCGCCCTTGGCGAGCAGCTGGTAGAAGGTCGGCACGGAGGTCAGGATCATGCCGTTGTTAAGGACGCCGATGATCAGCACACCTAACATCGCGCCGATGATCGTGCCCTTGCCGCCCTGCAGCGCGCAGCCGCCGAGGATCGCGGCGGTGATAGCCTCGAGCTCCAGCCCCTGGCTGCCGGAGGCGGGCTGTCCGGACATGGTGCGGCTGGCGAGCACCAGACCCGCCACCGCCGCGGCGAAGCCGCTCATCGCATAGATCGAGATCTGGTAGCGGCGGATCGGGATGCCGGCGAGCCGCGCCACCGTCGGATTGCCGCCGAGCGCGTAGATGTTGCGGCCGACGACCGTCTCACGGGTGAAAACGATGAAAGCCGCCATCGCCGCGATCAGCAGCCAGATGGCGAAGGGCAGCCCGAACAGCGTGCCGATGCCCAGCGCGCGCAGGCTGTCGCCGGTGATCGGTATGGAATTGCCGTTGTTCATCAGATAGGCGAGGCCGCGGAAGGCCGACATCGTGCCAAGCGTCGCGATCACCGCATTGACCGGCCCGTAGACGATGATCAGCCCGTTGACTGCGCCTGCCAGCAATCCGGCGAGCAGGCCGGCGAGGATGCCGGCGGGGATCGAGCCGGTTTCCTGGGCGGCGACGGCCAGCACCATCGTGCTCAGGCCGACGATCGACCCGACCGAGATGTCGAGCCCGCCCGATACGATGACGACGGTCTGCGCCATTGCCAGGATGCCGAGAATGGTGACCGCGAGCCCTATGTTGATCAGGTTGCGCGGCGTGAAGAAGACGTCCGGCCTCAACGCACCAAAGATCGCCAGCAGCACGACCAGGGCGATCAGCAGGCTGATGTTCTGCGCGCCGATGCGGCCAAACAGGCTGGCCGGCGCGCGCTCGCGGCCGGCGGTCGCGGTATCGGTCACGACACCCTCCTTTCGATTGCTTTCTTGTCCGAGCGCATGGCCAGTGCCAGCACCGCCTCCTCGCTCGCTTCTTGCCACGGCAGCTCGCCACTGATGCGGCCGCTCTGCATGACCAGGACGCGGTCGGCGAGGCCGAGCAGCTCCGGCATCTCCGAGGAGATGAGCAGGATGGCGAGGCCCTGGTCGGCCAGGCTTTCGATGAGCCTGTAGATCTCCGCCTTGGCGCCGACATCGATGCCGCGCGTCGGCTCGTCGAGGATGAGGACCGCCGGCCCCCGTGCCTGCCAGCGCGCGAAGACGACCTTCTGCTGGTTGCCGCCGGACAATTTCCCGACGGCCTGCTCGATCGACGGCGTCTTGACCCTGAGCTCGGCGACATGGCGGGCGACCAGCGCGCGCTCGCGCCTGCGGCTGAAGAAGCCGTAGCGCGACACCTTGTCGGGCACCACGAGGCTTACATTGTCGCGCACCGCCTGCATCAAAAGCAGGGCTTCCTGCTTGCGGTCCTCCGGCACCAGCCCGATACCCGCGGCAACCGCATCCGCCGGCTCGCGCGGCCTGTAGGGCCGGCCGCCGACGGCCATCCGCCCGGAGAGCAGTGGATCGAGGCCGACGACGGCGCGCGCGACTTCCGTCCGTCCCGCGCCGACCAATCCGCCCAGGCCGACGATCTCGCCTGCCCTGACCTCGAAGCTGATCCCGTCGACGCGGCGTGTCGTGACGCCTTCGAGCGCCAGCCGGACCGGCCCGAGCGCGCGCACTTTTCGGTTGAACAGGTCGCTTACCGGCCTGCCGACCATCAGCCGCACCATGCGCTGCTCGTCGAGCGCCGCGATTGGTTCGTCGGCGACGCGGCTGCCGTCGCGCATCACCACGCACCGATCGGCAAGCTCGATGATCTCGCGCAGCCGGTGCGAGATGTAGATCACCGCGACGCCGTCGGCCTTCAGGCGCCGGATGACGCGGAACAGCCGTTGCGCCTCGTCCTCCGTCAAAGACGAGGTCGGCTCGTCGAAGGCAAGCAGCCGCGCGCCCGGCCGCAGCGCGCGCATGATTTCGATCAGCTGCCTGAGCGCCGGGCTCAGGCCATGGCAGCGCTGCCCGGGCGAAAGCACGTCGACCACGCCAAAGGTGCGCAATAGGTCGAGACTGCGCCTTTCGAGATCAGCGCGGTCGAGAAAAATCCCGCCCCGCGCCTTGATGTCCCCGATGAAGATGTTTTCCGCCACCGTAAGCTCCGGGATGATCTCCGGCTCCTGGTGGATGACGCGGATGCCCGAGCCGTGTGCGGCGCGCGGCGAGCTGAGCTGCACCGGCTGCCCGTCGACCAGGACCCGGCCGCTATCCGGCCGATGCTCGCCCTCCAGCACGCGCATCAGCGTCGACTTGCCGGCGCCGTTCTCGCCGATCAGCGCGGTGATCTCGCCGGCGTTGAAAGCGACCGACACGTCGCGCAGCGCCTGCACGGCGCCGAAGCGCTTGCTGACGCCTTCGACGGCAACGACGGGGACGGTCATGGGCGGGAGGCTCCCTTTGAAGCCGCCCGCCCGAAGGCCATCCGCCCCGAGCCCGAAAGGGAGCCTAGGACTTGCAACCGAGAGTGTCCTTGAACTTGGCGAAGTTCTCGCCGCTGATCAGCGTGGCGTCCTGGAAATAGTCCTTCTGCATCTCCTTGCCGGTGGCTTGGTCGTAGAGCGCCTGGATGGCGGCGGCGCCATGCTTGGCGCTGTCCAGCCACATGGTGCCACGGAAGCCCGTCGGCTTGCCGGAACCGAAGGCCTCGCAGGAGCGGGAGCCGTCGATGCCGATGCCGATGACGTTCTCCGGCTTCATGCCGGCATTCTCCGTGGCGCGCACGCCGCCGAGCACGCCGTCGTCATTGCAGGAGTAGAAGATCCACTTCTCGGCGTCCGGATTGGCCGTCAGCGTCGTCGACACGACATCGATCGAGTTGACCATCGTGTTGTCGTAGGGAATCGAAACGATGCGCGACTTGATCTCCGGGATCGCTGCGACCAGCCCTTCCTCCGCGCCCTTGTTGCGGCGCATGCAGGTGTCGGCCTTCTGATCCTCGATCGAGCCGACGCGCACCTTGGAGAGGTCCTTGTCCCAGCCTTCGGCCTTGACGATGCGGGCAATCTCGCCGCCGACCTGCTTGCCGATGTTGAGCGCGTTCATGCCGACATAGGCGACCGGCGTGCCGTCGGCGAAGGCGATGTCGTCGTCGACAGCAATCAGGCCGATCTTGGCGGCCTTTGCTTTGTCGGCGACGACCGGGCCGAGCGAGCGGTCCGGCACCACCACGGCGATGCCCTTGACGCCGTCGCCGACATAGGTGTCGAAGGTGGTGACGGCGAGGTTGGCGTCGAACTGAACGTCCTGGACAAGCAGGTCGACGCCGAGCTCGGCGGCCTTGTCCTTGGCGCCCTTCACCTCGCGGACGAACCAGGGATGGTCACCCATTTTGTTGATATAGCCGAACTTCATCTTGTCCTGCGCGCCGGCGCCGTGGACCGTCAGCGCGACGGCTGCGGTCGCGGCCACAGCAAGCCACGTCCTGATCATGCGTTTCATGGTTTCCTCCTCCATCGATCCCGGCCGGCGGGAGTCCTTTTTGCTTGAAGACGTTTCCGGCGACCGGCCGCCGGTGCGAAACCTCATTCGTGATAGAGAACCGAGCGCCCGCCATCGATGACGATGCAGGCCGCGTTGATGAACGGGGCCTCGTCGGAGCCGAGGAAGACGGCGGTCATCGCCACCTCCTCCGGCCGGCCGATGCGGCGCGGCGGATGCAGGTCGTAGGTGCGCTGGCGCTCCGCCTGCGGATCAGGAAAGGTGTTCCAGTAGTCGACCGCGATCTGCGTCTCGATGTAGCCGGGTGCGATCGCGTTCACGCGGACGCCCTCGGCCGCGTATTGGATGCCGAGCGATCGAACCAGGCCGAGCAGTCCGTGCTTGGCAACCGGATAGGGGAAGGTCGAGGGGATGATCGCGAAAGAATGGCAGGAAGCGATGGCCACGATCGAACCCTGCGTCTGAGCCCGCATCGCCGGCAGCACCGCGCGCGCCGAATACCACACCCCGTCGAGATCGACGGCAAAGCAGCGCCGCCATTCCTCTTCCGTGGTTTCCAGCGGCTCGTGGAAAACGTTGATGCCGGCATTGGCGACCAGCACGTCGATGCGGCCGAAGGCGGCAAGCGCTTGCTCGGCCATCGCTTTGCAGGATGCGATATCGGCGACGTCGGTCTCCACGAACAGCGCCCGAGCGCCGGCTTCGTCCAGCGACCCGGCAACGCTCTTTCCGCTGAGCGCATCCTTTTCGGCCACGACGATCGCCGCACCCTCGGCGGCCATCGCGCGCGCCGTCGCCTCGCCGATGCCGCGCCCGGCGCCGGTGACAATCACCACCTTGTCCTTCAGACGCCCGGCCATAGTCACCAGTCCACGATGGTGCCGTCGGCAAGAACGGCATTGGTGGTGTGCATGACCTCCGGCCTGTAGGGATGCCGGTCGGCGACCGCCTCGTCGACCTCGACGCCGAGCCCGGGCGCATCCGGCACTTGCCAGCAGCCGTCGACCATGCGGATCGGCCCCTTCACCACCTCGAAATACCAGGGCACGGCACCGACCATCTCTTCCTGGATCAGGTGGTTAGGCGTGGAGACCGCGAAATGCAGCGCCGCGGCGCCAGCGATCGGACCGAGCGGATTGTGCGGCGCCACACCCACCGAGACCGCCTCGGCCATGGCGGCGATTTTCTTCGCCTCGAGCAGGCCGCCGCAGTGGCAGATGTCCGGCTGCACGATGTCGACCGCCCTTGCCCGGAAAAGGTCGTCGAATTCGGGACGATCGATCAGCCGCTCGCCGGTGGCGATCGGCACGCGCGATTTGGCGACGAGCTGCGCCAGCGCGCCTGTCTCGCCCGGCGGCAGCGGCTCTTCGACGAACATCGGTCGGTAGGGCGCAAGCGCGTCGATATAGGCGAGCGCGGTGGAGGCCGAGGCGGGACGGCCGTGGAAATCGACCATGATCTCGACTTCGGGACCGACTGTCTTGCGCAGCGCCTCCATTAGGCGGCCGACCTTGTCGACCTCGACGAGCGACGCATGATAGTGGCTGTAGGGGATGAAGACGGCCTTCAGCGCGCGATAGCCCGTGGCAACCACTTCGGAGGCGCGCCGCACCAACGGCTCGGTCTCCAACGTTTCGTAGACGGCGCGCATGTCGCCGAGGCCGAGATGCGTGTAGACCTTGACCCGGTCGCGCACCTTGCCGCCGAGCAAGCGCCAGACCGGCTGATCGAGCCATTTGCCAAAAATGTCCCAGAGCGCCAGCTCGATGCCGGAAACCGCCGACATGCCGATGACGCCGAGCCGCCAGAACGAGTGCTTTTTGAGGATGCGCACCGCCTGCTCGATGTCGCGCGGGTCGCGGCCGACCAGAAGCGGCGCGAGGTCATTGACGGCGCCGACGACGGCCTGGGTCTTCCATTCCAGCGTCGCCTCGCCCCAACCGTAGAGGCCCGGCTGGTCGGTCTCGACACGCACGAACACCCAGTTGCGCATATCCGCGTTCACGACGCGCGTGGTGATGGCCACGATCCTCAAGCGCAACTCCTCCCATGACACTAATTAGATCATATGAAATTGAAATATCATATGATAAAAAATGGCGTCAAGCCGGAAACGTCACCTTCTGGCGTGAAGATCGTCGGCGGCGATGTCAAGCAGCCTGTTCATGGCGCCGCGGGCGCCGGCGGTATCGCGGACGCGGATCGCCTCCAGCACCGCGACATGCGCCGACAGCGCGCGCGATTGCGCCTCCATCAACGGATTGGTGACCAGGAAGGTGGCGCGCAGGGCAGCTTCCAGCATGCCGACCAGCCCCTTGAGCACGACATTATGGCTGGCGGCGATGACGCCCTTGTGGAAGGCAAGGTCCGCCTGGCAGACCGCGTTGAGGTCGCCCGGGATATTGTCGCGCATGCCGACGACCGCGCGTTCGATTTCGGCGAGATCGGCGGCGCTGGCGCGCCTTGCCGCAAGCTCGGCCGCCGCCGGCTCGAAGATGCGCCGCGCCTCGAGCAGGCCGGAAACCAGCTCCTCGTCATCCTGGATGGAAGGGTGCCAGCCGAGCACCACCGGGTCGAGCAGGCGCCAGCTGTCGCGCGGCAGCACGCGCACGCCCGCCCGCCGCCTGGCCTCGACAAGACCTTTCGCCGACAGCACCTTGACCGCTTCCCGAACCGAGGTGCGGCTGACGCCCAGCATGGCGCAGAGCTCCTCCTCGCGCGGCAAGGCCGCACCGGGAGCATAGTCGCCGCCCAGGATGCGGCTGCCCAGCACGCTGACGACGGCGTTGTGCACGCTTGCGCCGCCCTGGTCGACCGAAGGCATCCACCCGGTTGCGTCCGAAGGAACGATATTTTCCACGCAATCCTCTCCCGATAGAGCAAGTTGCTGCCGGCAGTTGTATGAAAGCTTACGTCTTATGTAAATCACTCATTCATATGATCTGTCATGATCATAGGAGCGGGTCGGTGATGCTTTCGGTTCCGGAAATCCGGCCCACCGGCGTCAGCCCGCACCGACGGGCGCGTTCAGCGCGCCGCCCACACAAGTCCGCGGCGCAGGATGGTGCGCATCTGCGGCACCTCGAATTCCTTGGCCACATGGCCGAGCGACGAATAGAACACCCGCCCTTTGCCGTGCCGGCGCTTCCAAACCACGGGCATGACAACGCCGGCGATCCACGGCGCGTGCTCGCCCGAGAAGGTGGTGGTCGCCAGCACGTCGTTCGATGGATCGACATGCATGTAATATTGCTCGGAGCGGTATTGGAAATCGTCGATGCCTGCCACGATCGGGTCGTCGCGCCGCACGATATTCACACGATAGTCGATGATGTTGCCGGGATGGGCGACCCACTGGCCGCCGCACATGAACTGGTAGTCCGTCGATTCGCGAAACGCGTCGCCCATGCCGCCGTGATAGCCGCCGAGGCCAACGCCGTTTTCGACCGCTTTGGTGAGGTTCGCCTCTTCGGCCTTGGCGAGCTTGGACATGGTGTAGATCGGCACGATCAGGCTGAGGTCGGCGATCGCCGGGTCGGCGAACACCGCGGTCGTATTTTCCAAGCGCACGGCAAAGCCTTCCTCCTCAAGCATCGCTTTGAGGAGGCGCGCCCCGGCTTCGGGTTCATGCCCTTCCCAGCCGCCCCATACGATCAGTGCCTGCCGCATCTTCCGCTCCTTATGCATTTGGCCGCGCGGCCGGATATAGGGCAGCGAGGCGCCGGGCTGACCATCGCCGAGTCGAGCTTGAAGGGAAAGTGACGCGAACGAAAACGGCCCGCGCGACGCCCGATCGCCCGACGCTCGTCCTGGTTCAGCGGAAGCTCTGCGCCAGTTACCGAGCTAATCCCTGCGATCCTGCCGCGAGGAGATCAGACCGTGTCGAAGTCGAGGATCTGCGTGGCCACGGCACGTTCCTCGTCGGCCGGAATGACAAGAACATCGACGCTGGACTCTCGCGCGCTGACCAGCGCTTCGCCGCTGCGATTTAAACCATGGTCGACCACGACACCAAGCCAGGCAGCAGCCTCGCAGATCTCTTGCCGGATCTGCCATGCATTTTCGCCGATGCCGGCGGTGAACACGAGAGTGTCGAGGCCTCCAAGCGCGGCCGCGAGCGATCCGATCTCACGTCCGGCGCGATAGACGAAGAGCGCGACGGCGCGCGCCGCCGCCGGGTCTTTCGACCCAAGCAGCGCCTGCATGTCTCCGGAAATGCCGGATACGCCCAGCAGGCCGGACTGCTCGTAGAGCAATTCGGTCACTCGGTCGGCCGACAGCTTGCGCTCCTGCAGAAGGTGCAGGATCACGCCAGGATCGATGGCGCCGCAACGGGTGCTCATGACGAGGCCGTCAAGCGTCGAAAAACCCATGGTCGTGGCGAGGCTAACCCCTGCCTTCATCGCACACAGGCTCGCGCCGCTGCCGAGATGGGCGGCAATCGTTCGGCCACCGGCACCGTCGCCGTAGCGCTCGCGGAGCTTCGCTGCAATGTGCCTGTAGGAGAGCCCGTGGAAGCCGTAGGAGACGATGCCCTGTTCCGACATCTCGCGCGGCAAGCCATAGAGCCTGGCAAGCTCCGGACGCGCCGTGTGAAAGGCCGTATCGAAGCAGCCGACTTGCTTGGCTTCCGGCAAAAGCCGACCGGCCAGATGGACGATCTCCAGGTTGATCGCCTGATGGATCGGTGCGAGCGGCTCAAGCCTATGCAGCGCGTCGAGCGTGCGCTCGTCGAGCAAGGTCGCTTGGGTAAGTTCTTGCCCGCCATGGACGATGCGGTGCCCGACAGTGCCGATCCGGCGCAAAAGAGCGTGATCCTCGAGATAGGAAGCTATGGCCTCGAACGCCTTGGCCATCCCGATCGGTCGGTCTCCCAGGCTCCTGTCGATTTCGCGTGACAATTCTGAGGGCGCGACCTGCAATCGTGGATGATGTCCGATCGACGACACGCTGCCACGCACCAGCAGGTGAAGCTCGCTTCGCTGCTGAAACACGGCGAACTTCAGGCTTGAGGAGCCGCCGTTGAGGACGAGAATGGCATCGGTCATGGTCGGCCGGTCCCGGCCAATCGTGCGCTCGTCCATTTGGACTGACGCTTCGGCATCGACTACTGCTCCCATTTCCAGCCGAGGACCTCGGGCATGTCCTGCCCATGCTCGCGGATATAGGCCCGGTGTTCGATCAGCTTGCCTTCCATTGCCTGCTTCAGCCGGATATGCGCGCCGGCCGGCTCGGGAATGCGGTCGAGCACGCCCAATACGAGATGATAGCGGTCGAGGCCATTGAGCACGGTCATGTCGAAGGGCGTCGTCGTCGTCCCTTCCTCATTGTAGCCGCGCACGTGGATGTTGTCGTGGTTGGTCCGCCGGTAAGTCAGGCGATGGATGGTCCATGGATAGCCGTGATACGCGAAGATGACTGGCTTATCGGCCGTGAAAAACGCGTCGAATTCACGATCCGACAGGCCGTGCGGGTGGTGTTCCTTGGGCTGCAAAGTCATCAGGTCGACGATGTTGACCACCCGCACCTTGAGGCCGGGAACGTGGCGTTTCAGAATTTGGACCGCGGCCAGCGTCTCAAGCGTCGGCACGTCGCCGGCGCAGGCCATCACCACATCCGGCTCTGCCCCGCCGTCGGTCGACGCCCACTCCCATATGCCGATACCGGCCTTGCAGTGGACTTTCGCCTCGGTGATCGACAGCCACTGCCAGGAATTGGCTTTGCCGGCGACGATCACGTTGATGCGGTTCCATGTCCGAAGCACATGATCCGTCACGCAAAGCAGGCTGTTGGCATCCGCCGGCAGATAGACGCGCACGATGTCCGCCTTCTTGTTCAAGGCGACATCGATGAAGCCCGGATCCTGATGGCTGAAGCCATTGTGCTCCTGCTGCCAGACATGGCTCGACAACAAATAGTTCAAGGACGCAATCGGCCGCCGCCACGGCAGCTTGCCGCAGGCATCCAGCCATTTCGCATGCTGGTTGAACATGGAATCGACAATGTGCGTGAAGGCCTCGTAGCAGGAGAACAGGCCGTGCCGGCCGGTAAGCAGATAGCCTTCCAGCCAGCCCTGACAGGTATGCTCGGACAGGATTTCCAGAACCCTGCCTTCGCGGCCGAGATGCACATCTTCGGGCAGAATCTTTTCCATCCAGGCGCGCTCGGTCACCTCGAAGACGTCCTGCAGCCGGTTCGAAGCCGTCTCGTCGGGACCGACAATGCGGAAGTTTTTGGCGCTTTGGTTCAATGCCATGACGTCGCGCAGGAAACCGCCCATCACACGGGTCGACTCTGCTTTCACGCCGCCGGGCTGCTGGACAGATACGGCATGCTCTTGCAGGCTTGGCAGTTGGAGGGAGCGGCGCAGCAGGCCGCCATTGGCATGCGGATTGGCGCTCATGCGTCTGCCGCCTTGCGGGGCAGTGGCGCGGATCATGGCCACTGGCGCGCCCTCGGCATCGAAAAGCTCTCCGGGCCGATAACTTCTCAGCCACTCCTCGAGCATCTTCAGATGCGCAGGGTTTTCGGCGAGACCGGAGAGCGGAACCTGATGCGCGCGCCAGAATCCTTCGGTCTTCAGCCCGTCGACCTCCTTGGGGCCTGTCCAGCCCTTCGGGCTTCTAAGGATGATCATCGGCCATTTCGGCCGGCCGTCGGCAGTCTCTCCGCCGCTGCGCGCCGCCTGCTGAATTGCCTGGATGCGGTCCAGCGCATCGTCGAGTACGACGGCCATCCGCTCATGCATCAGGGGCGGATCGTCACCCTCGACGAACAGCGGTTCGTAGCCATAGCCGACGAATAGCGCCCGCAATTCTTCGTCAGAGATGCGGGCGAGAATGGTGGGACTGGCGATCTTATAGCCGTTGAGATGGAGGATCGGCAGCACCGCGCCGTCCTGCGCCGGGTTGAGGAACTTGTTGCAGTGCCAGGATGTGGCGAGCGGGCCGGTTTCCGCCTCGCCGTCGCCGACGACGCAGGCGACGATAAGATCCGGGTTGTCGAAGGCCGCGCCAAAGGCATGCGAAAGCGCGTAGCCGAGCTCGCCGCCTTCATGGATCGACCCGGGCACATCGGGAGCGGCATGGCTCGGGATGCCTCCCGGAAAGGAAAACTGCCGGAAGAGCGTCCTCATTCCGGCCTCTTCGAGGGAAATATCCGGATTGATCTCGCTATAGGTGCCTTCGAGATAGCTGTTTGCAACCATGGCCGGCCCGCCATGGCCGGGGCCGCAGATGTAAATAACGTTGACATCGCGAAGTCTGATCGCGCGGTTGAGATGCGCGTATATGAAGCTGAGGCCCGGCGAGGTTCCCCAATGCCCAAGCAGCCTGGGCTTGACGTGCGCCAGCCGAAGCGGCTCGCGAAGCAGCGGATTGTCGAGTAGATAGATCTGCCCGACAGTCAGGTAGTTGGCGGCACGCCAGTAGGCATCGATGTCGTGCAGCTCCTGTGCGGACAAGCGATTGGTGCTGGGATGCGTGGTCATGTCCGTTTCCTTCGCTGTTCCAAACTCACCCGGCTGAGACACAACGCATGGACGTCACCGCCGGTTCATGACCGGTCGGCGCCGCGAGCGGGCCCCATTGGGACACGCGGCCCACCGCCAGGACATGAACTGGTAGCGTCGATGCGCGAAACGCGTCGGGCAATGCCGCGTTATAGCCGCCGAGGCCAGCGCCGTTTCGACCGCTTTGGTG